>CAZIAN010000100.1:0-10482 GCA_964537355.1 uncultured Pirellulales bacterium
AGGGGCAGCGCCGGGTAGCTAAGTCGGGAAAGGATAACCGCTGAAAGCATCTAAGTGGGAAGCCCCCTCTAAGATAAGGATTCCATTCCACCTTCGGGTGGATGAAGAGCCCTGATAGACTATCAGGTCGATAGGCCGGGTGTGTAAGCACAGAAATGTGTTAAGCTAACCGGTACTAACGCTCGAACGCTTGACCATATCAATCTTTGGTTGAGCAGAAACTGCACTGTATTATCAGTGCACGAGTCAGAAGTTTTATAAATGTGCTCATATTCGCATCTGCGTATTTTTTCAAGTCAGAAGACAGAAGTTTGAAGACATAATACTGAATTAGTCCTCTTTGGCATAAAGCTATTGAGGATAACAAATTTCCTGGTGACTTTACTGACGGGGAAACGCCTGATCCCATTCCGAACTCAGAAGCTAAGCCCGCTCAGGCCGATGGTAGTCCTTACGGGCGAGAGTAGGTTATTGCCAGGAATTATAAGCCCCGAGAGCGAAAGCTGTTGGGGCTTTCCTTATGCGCAGAACGAAATCCGTGTTGAAATATAAGTAATGATTGACTAATATTACCCTGATGAAATCATTAGGAAAGATTGGTGATCTTGTTGTAGTTGTTTTGGCAGCAACGTTTGTCCCCAGGTTAGTGACTATACTGACAAAACAGGTTTATCCTTTTGTAAGCTCGCTCGATCCTGATAATATTTTTCTATACCAAAGTATTCGCCACATCTTAATGCTGTTTTTACCTATGGTTTTAATGAAGTTGTGGCTTAGCCGGCGTCTTAGAGATTACGGATTTAATTTGAATGACTGGAGGCGTAGTCTGAGGATATTTTTCTGGTTTTGCCTTATATACTTAGTTCCGGTATTCTTTGTTAACGTCCTTCCACATATCATTAGCGGTAAAGCGCCTTTTTTTAAGTATCCGCTGAACGCAAGAAATATAACTTGCAGGCTAAGTTATATGTACCTGTTGACGGGGACAGGCGAGGAACCGCTATTCAGAGGCTTTGCTATTGTTGTATTGTCGCAGTCTTGGAAGCGAGTTTTCCATATCTGGCGGATTGAAATATCCTCGGCGGCTTTGATAGCAACGGTGTTGTTCATGATTGCTCATATTAAATTCACAGTTTTTCCTTTTGAAATTATATATATTTCATGGCCGCAGCAAGTTTGGGCTCTGGGGCTCGGTCTTTATTACGCAATAGTATTTCAGAAAACGAAGAGCCTGCTATGTCCCGTGTTATCCCATGGATACTCAAATGGTATCATTTACACACTTCTACATCTTATGGCATTCTGTATGAAATAGCAGCGCAGTAAGCTGGGAATTTGAGGAATATGGTTATACGGCGTGTAAAAGAAGAAGACGGGGGACTGCTTCGTGAGCTTGCTATTCGCATGTATAGTGATTCCCCAAATGCTTTTAGTGAGACTTTGGCAAAAGCGAAACAGCGAACAGCTGAAGAGTGGGACAGTCGGGCGAAGTGGCTTGCTAATTCGTCTGATGTTATGGGCTTGATTGCTTATGATGATAACCGGCCGTGCGGATTCGTTATGGGATTAGTGGGTAGTTTCATCAACGGGTCAATGGACTGGGAGCGCCGGGACCGTGTTACGATAGCACGAACCTGGGTTGATCCCGAGGCGAGAAGAAAAAGTATTGGAAAGGCGCTAACGGATACCGTGAGGAACTGGGCATGCGAAAAAGGTTTTAAGCGACTGGAACTGCAGGTTACGGAGAATAATGAAGCTGCGAAGAGTTTTTATAAACACTTAGGATTCACAGACACAGGTCGGCGTGAACCGCTTGTCTCTAATCCAAAACTACAAATATACTTCCTGGCACTTGAACTTTGAACTTGGTAGAGCAGACTACCGCCCTGCCGCTTTTTTGTTCTTAGTGAGAATTTAAAATTGGATCATAATAAAAGGGCTTGAATTAGAAATAAGCTTATTTATGATGATGGGGACAGACTTGGCGATTTACTTGTAGTTTTTATCAGAGAATAAAATGAAGGACAGGCAAAAATTAAGGAAGGGTATTATATTGTTCTCTTTCTTTCTGTTTCCGGCGACTTTTTATTATTTTTCTCCTGTGCTTATTATTCAGGCGACTACAAAGGGGATAATAAACGGCAGTTTTATAATGTTCGGGCTTATGTTTATCAGCTCGCTTATTGTCGGGCGGGGTTTTTGCGGATGGGTATGTCCGAGTGGAGGCTGCCAAGAGGCTATATTTTCAGCAAGAGATAAGAGAGTTACAAAGGGCAATTACGTTAAATGGATTATCTGGGTGCCGTGGGTAGGCTCTATTATGATACTGGCAATTCGGAGCGGGGGTTATACACAAACAGATTTTTTCTATCAGACGAAATATGGTTTTTCCATCGGCGACTTACAAGCTCTTATAACTTATTTCGTTGTTCTTTTTGTTCTTATAGTGCTGCCTGCGTTTATTTTCGGAAGAAGGTCATTCTGTCATCATTTGTGCTGGATGGCCCCGTTTATGATAGCGGGCAGGCAAATTCGCAATAAATTCGGCTGGCCATCGCTGAAGCTGAAGGCAGAGCCGGAGAAATGTAAAAAATGTCATAAATGCACAAAAGGCTGTCCGATGAGCCTTCCTGTCGAGGATATGGTCAATGAAAATAAAATGGAGGATGCCGAGTGCATTCTGTGCGGCAGTTGTATTGATGGGTGTAAGAGCGATGCTATCAAATATGCTTTCTATAACAGAGCATGAATTACATTGTTTTGGTCAAATAGGGATGTTGACGGTTACGCTGAAAAGCAGAAGGAATTAACAAAGCTTATTCAAAAGCAAAAAGATAACAGCGGTAGAATCGATGGAAGAGTTGCATGAAGTAATTATAGAGGCGATGAAGGAGGCCGAATGTGAAGAGGCTGTGGAGTTGATTGCTCTTTCGATGAACAGTGAGGAGGCGTGCTGGGCCCGGGAGACGATGAAGTTATATTTTACGTGCAGGAAGGAGGGTATTGATTCGGGCAGAGAGTATTATGTCTGGCGAAATGAGGGTAAGATTCACGGCCTGGTGGGGCTGCATCGGCAAATATGGGGGCCGGGAGAGAATGTCTGGCTGTCGTGGTTTGCGGTGCACCCGGAACATCATGGAAAAGGTATAGGCAGCGCTTTAATGGATTCGATCACGGAAAAAGCCCAGCGGGCCGGCTATAAGAAACTTCTTATTGAGACGTACTCAAGTCCGACGTTCGAGAAGGCGCGTTCTTTTTACAAAACGAAGGATTTTTCCGAGGTTGGCCGGATAGAAGATTATCTTCCGGACGGAGCCGCGATGGTTGTATTCGGCAAGAGGATTTAGTATTGAGAAATTAACGGGGCTTGCCATATTGATTTGAAGCGGTTATTATATGTTATTATGCCGCATTACAGAAGCGGCAGGTGTAGCAGGTCAATGGTTGCTTAAAGTTGTATGAAAGGAATCCATTATGAGCGGAAAAAGCATTTCTCGTCGTCAGTTCATTAAGGGCACGGCCGCATTAGCCGGAGCCATGCTGTTGTCATCGTGTAATATTGGTCCTTTAGCCATGGGGCGCAAGCCGACTGCTGTGGATCAGGTGACTTTGGGCAAGACAGGAATTAAGCTCAGCCGGCTTGGTATCGGAACTGGAAGTAAAGGTGGCAGTATCCAGCGGGCTTTGGGGGCTGACGGTTTTAACCGGCTGATACGCTATGCTTATGATCAGGGGATAACGTATATAGATACGGCCGACAGCTATAAAACGCATACAATGGTTCGAGAGGCGATCAAGGGCCTTCCGCGCGAGAAGCTGTTTATACAGTCGAAGATGCCGGGTTTGCCGGAAAAGCCTCGGGAGGAGCTGGACCGCTTTCGTACAGAATTAGGTGTTGATTATATCGACAGTCTGTTATGTCACTGTATGGTCAAGGCCAACTGGGAGGATGACCACAAGCGGTTGATGGATATCTTCGAGGACGCCAAAGACAGAAAGATCATACGCGCCCATGGCGTGTCGTGTCATTCACTGCCCGCGACGACAAAGGCGGCACAGGTGGATTGGGTTGATGTGAATCTGGTGCGGATAAATCCACAGGGAGTGCATATGGATACACCGGAGGAGACCTGGAATGCCGTGAGCGATTCATCTCATTTGCCTGATGTGCTCAAGCAAGTCAAGATTATGCGTCAGAACGGTCACGGAATTATAGGAATGAAAATTATCGGGAACGGTGATTTTACAAAAGCCGAGGATCGTGAGAAGTCTATACGCTTTACGATACAGTCCGGCCTGGTTGATGCGGTTGTGATCGGTGTCAAGAGTTCGGCGGAAATCGATGAGGCTATTACGCGTATAAATAGCGCCCTTGCGGAGATTGCCTGAAAGTATAATTCCAGAGGGCCCTTCGACTTCGTTCAGGACAAGTGATAGAGAATTTAGCTCTACGAGAAACAATACCCCCCCGTTGTTGATTTTTTAGTGAATCAGCACCAGGATTTTTAAGATTCCGGTATCGAGCGGTACCTACAATTTCTGCATTATAATAGATATTTTTTCATTATTTTCGTATAATAAAGCAGGTTTGCAGGCACTATTTAATGGAACGTGTTTAGTGAAAAAAAAGTTTCATAATTAGAGTACCTTTTATTGATGAAGGGTGGTTACTTTTCGTACATCTGGTTTTAGTAAGGAGGACATGACAATGAAAATGGCAATATTCGCATCGATATCAATTCTTTTGCTTTGCGGGGCCGTATCGGCTTATGATACAGAGGTATCGTGGATTCATGGTGATGACCCGCCGAATTTCAGCAGAACTCCTGAGAATCCCACAACTGCTGGTTTGGTTTATTTCACGGTGCCGACCGACGTGTTTTTCAATCAATGGACTGCCGAGCGTGCTCTTGGGGGTACGCCCACCCTTTCGATTGACTCTGTGGCACGGGAGATAGAGCTTTGGTTTCAGGGGCCGGTAAATGATGGTGTTGCGTTCGTAGATCCCGATACTGTGAGTGGGCTCGAAGGTCATTTTGGACCTCTCGAAGAGGGTTCGTGGCTTTTATATGTACATTTTCAGGGTACTATATGGTTTGACCGTTTTGAAGTTAGCCCCCCCACTCCTCTTATTTCCGGACGGGTACGAACATCCGGTGGTGCCGGGATTAGCGGGGTGGATCTCGCTTTCAGCAACGGCGGCGGCAGTTCTGTTTCCGACTGCTGCGGCTTTTATACCAAGAGTGTGCCGGAAGGCTGGTCGGGGACCGTCACGCCGAGCAAGGGCGATTATATCTTTAGTCCGGCACAGCGGTCATATCTGGATGTAATCTCAGATATACCGGAGCAGGTTTATGTGGGTCTTACGGTTCCACCGCCGGCAAAAGATTATTTTACCGAGTATTTTTCATCGGGCGAGGATATCTTTGATCTATCGAACAGGTCAGTAATGTTCACGCCTACCACCGACGGTAGTTTCTACAGCGGGGGCCAACAAGAGATTACGCATTTGCCGACCGACCCGGCCGGAGGTAAGAAACTTGAATTGGGCGATGACGATTACAAGCTTGTTCAGTTGAATGGCTCGGAAACAGTATTTATCTTCAGCAGCAGCTTCGCGAGCTTCTATGTCGGCAGCAACGGTTACATCACATTTAGCGAGGGAGATAACGCACATTCCGAGTCTTTGTCAGACCATTTTGACTCAAAGCGAATATCGGTCTTGTTCGAGGACCTCAATCCATCCAGCGGCGGAATGGTAAGCTGGAAGGAATTGACGGACCGTGTGGTAGTAACGTGGGAGAACGTTCCCGAATACGGAAGCGGCAATTCCAATACGTTCCAGATTGAGATGTTTTTTGACGGGAGGATACAACTTTCATGGCTTACTGTCGAAGCGGTGAACGGTATTGTGGGTTTGTCTAACGGCCTTGGTGTACCGGGTGAATTTGAAGAGACGGATATCTCGGAGAAGTATCCATTGCTGCCTCCGGTGATTATGAATTTTACTGAGCAATTTTCTTCCGGGGCGGATACCTTTGACCTGTCAAACAGAACGATTATGTTTGAGCCCGCGACAGACGGAACTTCCTATAGTGCATATCAAAAAAAGATTACACAATTACCGACCAACCCTGCCGGAGGTACGGAGATTGGACTGGGGGATGATGATTACATGCTTGTAAAGTTAGGCGGAGAGGCGAAGGTGTCAATATTCGGCAGTGTTTTTGCGAGCTTCTTTGTCGGCAGCAACGGTTATATAACCTTTACCGAAGGAGATGACGACCATTCCGAATCTTTGTCCGATCATTTTGACTCAAGGCGTATATCCGGCTTGTTCGAGGATCTCAATCCATCCGGCGGCGGGTTGGTAAGCGCGAAGCAATTGGCGGACCGAGCGGTGGTGACTTGGGAGAATGTTCCCGAATACGGCAGCAGCAACTCCAATACATTCCAGATTGTGATGTATTTTGACGGGAAAATACAAATTTCATGGCTTACGATTGAAGCTGATAACGGCATTGTGGGCTTATCCGATGGTCTTGGTGTGCCGGAAGATTTCGAGGAGGTGGATTTTTCAGAGCTTTAATAACGCAGGCTTAAAATAAATAGCGGTGAAATTAAATGACTGGTGGAGACTGGCTGCGGCGGGCTCCACCTTTACAGGCAAACCTCACTCTACATTTTCTGGAATGAATTTCGTTTTACCTTTTTCCTATTTTGCTTTACAATCATCTAATGGTTTATCTTTGGTCGATAGTATTAGTTGTTCTCAATTCAGCCTGGCTGGGACTGGTCGTTTTCGGCCTGCCGGGTAACTGGCTGATTGTGATATCCACTTGTATGTTTGCCTGGTGGCGATGGGGGAACAGCGTCTTTTCCATTTATACATTAGTTGCGATATTGGTCCTGGCTGTTCTTGGCGAGCTTGTGGAGTTTATGGCTGGTATGATGGGAGCCAGAAAATCAGGCGCGAGCTGGCCCGGCTCAATAGCGGCGCTTTTCGGGGCGGTAACGGGCGCTGTATTCGGTACATTTCTGATACCTATACCGTTATTGGGTACCCTTCTTGGCGCCTGCCTTGGCGCGGGATTGTGCGTGTGGGGAATGGAGTTCTCCCGGGGTAAGAAGGCCGAGCATTCATTGCGTTATGCTGTGGGGGCCGGACTCGGTGAATTTTTCGGTATTACGACAAAATTTGCCCTTGGCGTTGTCATCTGGTTTGTTGTGGCAGTAGCGGCCTTTTGGCCTTGAGATCAACTCAACCGGCAATTCTATAAAAGCTCGTCCGGCAGAGATAATCCGGCTTGTAACCAAAGTGAAAAGTCCGGAAAAAACATAATAGACGGCTCGTCAAAGACAATTTTCAATCACTTCTTAAAAAAAACACTTTTTTTTGCCTCAAGCTATTTTGTTTACTATATTTTAATTGCTGGAGTTAGCTGCGGTTCCACTCCAGAAGACGCAATGTGGAGGAAGGTAATATGATTGAGGTGTCCGCGAATGCACCCGGTGCAGGTTCCAATGCGCACGTCATTGATGCAACCGGCAATGAGGCTCATAATTCTACAAAAGCGAAAGCTTCCGGAAAGATTGCTGACGATGATGCGGCTGCGGCAATAATCAACAATTTACTCCGAGCAGGGTCAGCAAACATTCCGGTTAACAGCAACAATAATCTTACCATTACCAGCATCATCAGAGAGAATCTTCTGCACCTAAAACAATTAGCAAAGAAATTAGAGGGGCGGCTTCGAGAACTTGGTAATGATGTTGGAAGCATCAAAGACTTCGGTTTTTTAGAACGGCTGAAGAAAGAAATTGAAGCCTTCAAAGGCGGCGGTGCTTTAGGACGCATTAATAGAGAAATTGAGAACTTAAAAGACAACAATTACAACTTAGAACACCTTAAGAATGAAATAGAAGCAATCGGGGATTTTCAGGAATTTCTGCTTGATGTTCATGAGAAAATAGAAGAGTTTACAAAGTATGTAGAGTTTCGTCTTGAACAAATTCCGGACGTTGATCGGAACATGCCGGAACTGAAAAAGAATCTGGAATTAGGCAAGCTTACGATAGCTCGGATGAGAGAAGAGGCTCTTCGGGCACTGCGGGGTCAGGCACACCTGGACCATGAAAGAGTCTTGCGTTTTCTGAAAAACGCGACACAAGGAGATACGGCCTAAAATGCAAAATAAGGCTTTGCGATTTGTGAACAAGCCGCAGCAATAAAAAGAATTTCGTACAATTAATCTTATGTAAATTATACTCGGGACCTGAGGGAGGGGACAGGTCTCGATTTTTTTATATCGGTGCAAATTCGGGAGAAAATTCTCTGAATACGAATTTCCCAACTTATTAGAATTCGGCTTGGGCCTTGACACGAACAATCCTAATCTGTTATACTGCATATAAGTAGAGATGGGGGATGGAGGATTAGGATATTATGAAGGCCGGATATTTGCGAGTTCTGAAAATAAAAGCTATGCTCTTGCTGCTATTCTCAACTTGCGGCCTGGGCGGCGTCAATAGGGTTCCCTCGGATTATCCAAGCATCCAGGCAGCTATCGATGCAAGTTTAGATAGCGATACCGTCCTTGTCGCTCCAGGAACTTATACCGGCGAAGGAAATAGGGATATAGACTTCAAAGGCAAGGCGATAATCGTTAAAAGTGAAGAAGGACCTCAAACGTGTATTATTGACTGCCAGGGATCTGAGGACGAACAACACAGGAGTTTCTACTTCCATAACGGTGAAGATACAAATTCTACACTCCAAGGCTTCACTATTACTAATGGCTTTGCCGAACACTATGGTGGCGGAATAAAATGTGACGACAGCGGCCCAAAAATTAAGAATTGCATTTTAATCAACAATGACTCAACAGGATACGGCGGGGCAATCTGCTGCTATGGATTCGGGCCAACGATAACCAACTGCGAATTTATTGATAACACCACTCGTTGGGAAGGCGGTGGTATTTGGGGCCCAGCGAATATTATTGACTGCAAATTCACCAGAAATATAGCAGGAAGTGGTGGCGCTATCTTTGGTGCAACTAACATCATTAACTGTGCCATAATTGATAATTCGGCTAAGTATGGTGGCGGTGGCGGTGTATACGATTGTGAAAATATTAGCAGCTGTATCGTTAGCGCCAATTCCGGCGGTGGTATACGTAATATAAGCACTACAAGCAATATCATAAACTGTAAGATAACCGGCAACTCAGGAAGTGCGATCAGCTCTATTGGAGGGAACATCAGAAACTGTACTATTAGTGGTAACTTTACTAGTTATAATGGTGGCGCGATTCGTGGCTATGGCAACATTACTATCTCCAACTGCATTATATGGGACAATGAAGCTACAGAGGGCAATGAAATATATGCAAGGACTCAGCAACTTAATATTTCAAATAGTGTTATTAAAGGTGGGTATTCGGGGATACATATACCGGACACGGACAAAGATACTCTGAACTGGTTAGATGGCAATTTTGATGCCAATCCTTGTTTTGTGAATCCGGGATATTGGGCAGATGCAAATGATCCTTATATCATCGTTGAACCGAACAACCCGAATGCTATCTGGATCGAAGGTGATTATCATTTGCTCTTAACTTCGCCCTGCATAAACGCTGGCGATCCATGTTATAGCTCCAGCGCTGGAGAAACTGACATAGATGGTGAACCACGCATCATCAACGGCCGCATCGATATTGGAGTCGATGAGGTTAATTGCAAAGGCTCGGTTATTGGAGTGTGGCCCAGGCAGTTACGGTTTTCGACAGTTGAAGGCGGCTCTAATCCGGAAACTAAAGTTTTATCTATCAGCAATACAGGCGTAGATATGGTGAATTGGTCAATCAGATATGACTGTAATTGGCTTCATCTGTATCCAGATAATGGACATTCAACTGGAGGAGTAAACGAAGCTACCCTCGATGTGGATATATTAGGTCTTTCTGCAGGCTATTATAACTGCGAACTGACGATTTATGATCCCAATGCTTTAAATAGTCCACAAACTGCATTTGCACATCTGAGTGTTGGAAATATATTTTACGTTCCGGATGAATTCTCCACCATTCATGATGCAATCGATGCCAGCGATAATAGTGATGTCATTCTTGTGGCGCCGGGCACTTATACCGGCGATGGCAACCGAGATATCGACTTCAAAGGCAAAGCAATAACTGTTAAAAGTGAAGAAGGCCCCGAATCCTGCATTATTGACTGCAATTCCTCGTTTCATGAATGGTATCAAGGATTCTTTTTTCGCAGTGGTGAAGACTGTAATTCGGTCCTTTCGGGCTTCACTATTACCAAGAGCATTACCTGAAAAAACTCCTGGCAAACCGAACTGCGGTCGTGGAATCCCCGTCACTGACAACCCAGTCGTCCCAACCGGAGCGCCCGCTGCCCGTCGCCTTCTCTCCACCTATGGGCAGGCCGGGATAAATCCGCTCGCCCCAACCA
>CAZIAN010000100.1:10492-12510 GCA_964537355.1 uncultured Pirellulales bacterium
GTCCAACGATTACCAACTGTCGGATTGGTACAAGTGATCCTTGTTCTGTGGAATATTTGAGTACAAGTGGTCCCGGGATAATGTGCAGCAACTATAGCAATCCAACAATCACAGGCTGCTCGATAATCGGCAATGTTACATGGGATGGAGCTGGTATTGTGTGCTACAATAGCAATCCAAACATTAATAATTGCCTAATCAGTGGTAATAAGGCATGTGGAGCCCCCAAAATTATAATATTACCAGGAGAAGGAGGTGGTATTTACTGCAATCAAAGCAATCCCACAATAACGAATTCCATAATTGTTAACAATAGAGCTGACTATGGCGGCGGCATCTACTGCGAAAACAGTAATCCAACAATTAAAAACTGCCTAATCATTGGCAATGGAGACTTAGTTCGGCGCAGCGACGGACGGACTTTAAAAGAAGGAGGCGGTGGTATCTATTGTAATGCAAGCAGTCCGACAATAACTAATTGTACTCTTGCCGGAAATGTAAATATCTACGGCAAAGGAGGTGCAATCTATAGCTTCAACTTTAGTAATCCGATAATCGATAACTGCATCCTATGGGATAACATAGCCAAATTTGGCAACCAAATAGCTTTGGATGTCTTTACAGACATTAAGATTTCCTCATCGACAGCAACGATCGCTTACAGTAATGTCCAAGGTGGGCAGAAGGAAGCCAGCATGGATCCTAACTGTACTCTGGAATGGGGGCTAGGTAATATTGATGTTGATCCGTTGTTTGTAGAGCAGGGATATTTGGATACAAATAGCACGTTAGATGATCCAAATGATGACTTCTGGGTGGATGGTGATTATCATTTGAAATCCGAATACGGTAGGTGGGATTCGGTCAGTGAGAGCTGGGTGGTTGATGATATTACGAGTCCGTGTATTGATGGGGGTGATCCGAACAGTCCGGTTGGTGATGAGCCGGAGCCGAATGGCGGCAGGGTTAATATGGGGGCGTACGGGGGGACGGCTGAGGCGAGCAAATCAGGTGCTTCGTGGTGGTTTGCAACGACTCAAGGGCCGATTGCAGCCGAGGGGCTTGGTGTAATACTTCCTCATGAACATATTTTTACCGACCTTCGAGGGCCGGCAACGCGAGGGTATGGACAAGCGGATGCTGCGGATGTTGTGCGGGTGATGGCGCCGCTGCTGGAAGATGCGAAGCAGAAGGGAGTGGGCGTTCTGTTCGAGTGCAGCAGTATCGGCGTGGGGAGGAATGTTTCGATTATTTCGGAGGTGTCTAAAGTGTCGGGACTGCCAGTCGTTGTGCCGACTGGTGTTTATGGACGTGCGAATTTTGCGCCGCCGGAACATAGGGACATGAGCGAGGATGAATTGGCGGAGCTTTTTATTAGCGAGATTCGTGAGGGGATTGAAGGTACGGGTATTAAGGCCGGCTTTATCAAGATAGCGACCGGCGGCAGTAATATGACGGCGATGGAGGAGAAGTTCCTTCTAGCGGCCGGACGTGCGGCAAATGAGACGGGAGCGGCGGTTGCAAGTCATACGCCGATAGGCAGCACTGCTGTGAGACAGGCCGATATCTTAGAGTCCATCAGTCCGGCGATACGGTTTATCTGGGTACATGCGCAGAGCGTGAATAACCGGAGTTTATACCAACAATTAGCGGCGCGAGGGGTGTTTATTGAATTCGATTCGTTGGGATGGAATCCTGGGCAGGACTCGACTTTCATAACGGCAATCAAGGAACTGTTAGCGGCCGGTTATGGTGAGCAGATTTTGCTTTCTCATGATGCCGGATGGTATCAGCCGGGAGAGCAAGACGGCGGGACGCAAATGCCCTATACATACCTTATACAGACTTTCATGCCGAAGCTCAGGGACAGCGGCGTTGACGATGAGGCGATTCGTATGATTACCGAAACAAATCCGATTCGCGCCTTTGGTTTCAATCAGGATGTAAATCCGTAGGGTTCTATCAATCGCTTATGTGCCTTAAAGTGGTACTGGCACTCGTCGGCTGGTGTTCCGAGG
>CAZIAN010000101.1:0-12433 GCA_964537355.1 uncultured Pirellulales bacterium
AACATATTTTACTGTCCAACAGCTAATTTTCGGCTTGTTAAGGATAGTACTTTGGGAAATTTTTGCGATTTTCCACTATTACAGGGCACATAATCAATACAAAACACAAATGTATGGTGACAAAAACTAAGCTTTTTCCGACAGGAGAAAGGAAGTGGTATAATTGTTTAACTGTAGCTCAGGCATTCTCGATAACTGTTAAGCTCAAATTTGACATCAACCGGTGAAAATTGCCGAGCCGATACGAAGGATGGTTGCTCCCTCTTCGACTGCTATTTCGTAGTCTGAGCTCATGCCCATACTTAGCTCGGTAAAATGACGACCGACAATTTTTTCTCCGCGTATCTCGACAAATAATTCTCTTGCTCGAATAAAACAAGCTCGAACAATATCCTTATTATGAGTCAATGGTGCCATTGTCATCAAACCAACCAGTTTTAAGTTCGGCAGGGTCTCTATCTGCTCCGCCAGATGTGTTGCCGCACCTACCGGAACACCGTATTTTTGCGGTTCTTGGGAAGTATTGACCTGAAGGAGTACTTTTGGGCATAAGTTCAGCTTTGCCGCTGCAGTGTTTATTTCTTCGGCCAAACGAAGGGTATCAACAGTATGTATCAGACAGGCTATAGGCAGGACATGTTTGACCTTGTTACGCTGCAGATGACCTATCATATGCCA
Source organism: uncultured Pirellulales bacterium (assembly GCA_964537355.1). Lineage (GTDB taxonomy): Bacteria > Planctomycetota > Phycisphaerae > Sedimentisphaerales > Anaerobacaceae > NIOZ-UU13. The sequence continues at coordinate 679 of CAZIAN010000101.1, forward strand.
ATTGATGTTTTTAGACGGGTCCGGTTCGCCGTCAGGTCTCCGGAAAAAATCTTCTATATCAGTGGAAACTTTTTTTAATTGCTGAACGCGATTTTCACCCAGGTCGGTGAAGCCCAGACGAATAACTTCTTGTACGGCCTCGATTGTTGCCGACTTGGTTACGACAACGAGTTTTACCTCACTGCGATCTCTGCCGGCACGGGCACAGGCAGAGTTAATGTTGCCCTCGACATGCTTTGTTTTCTCTGAAATTTTTACCATAGTTGAACAACCAAAAAATAAAAAAACAATCTACTCCAAACATAAGGATGTACCCAAAATATCAGTCTGTTAAAACTTTTACCAGCATAAAAACCGTCAAGCAAGATTTTTAACGGTTTTTTCCTCTTCCATAGCTCATGAAATCATAGCTTCAACGACTTATCGGTCATTGCCAAAGCCGGTAAACGTATATGTCTAAAATGTAAGGGTTTATGATTTATATCCGGACTAAATAATGTTCGCAAAAAAAACAAAAAAAATGATTTTTATCTTGCTTTTTATCTCTATAAGTTGTATACTAATGCCATTGAGGTTTGATGGGGTGTGGAAATAAACCCCTTGTTTTTCGGTTCTGTTATTTATTCGCTTTGCAGGATTTCCGTACTTTTTTGCTCTTTAATTATTTGCCTAAAATATAACGCTGTTTTTTAACAGCTTTATAGACCTCGGCGAGGCAGTGTGGTCTACCGGTCTCCCCCCCAGCCGGAACCACGCCCTCGCCCTTTTTATACCTGCAGTTAAAACATCGGACCACCTTGTCCATAACAATTAAATTCGCAGCGGCACTTGAATTCTTATTCCCCGCGTATTTGGAGCACTACCTTTCTGCTTCGCGGGCCGTCAAATTCACAGAAAAAAACAGCCTGCCATGTTCCGAGGCTCAAAGATTTGTCCTTTATAAGGACTTGTTCGCTGCAGCCGAACAAAGAGCTTTTGCAGTGCGCATCTGAATTGCCCTCGGAATGCCTATAACCCGGACGACGATGGGGCATTAATTCTTCCATAGTCAAAAGTATATCATGCGTCACTGAAGGGTCGGCGTTTTCATTTATCGTAATCCCCGCGGTCGTGTGAGGGCAATAGACTATTACATCACCATCTGATATACCCGACTGACTGACAAACGAGCGAACCTGACTTGTAATGTCAATCATCTGGTTGCGGCTTTTCGTGTTTACGCGGAATTCTTCATGAACGATTTTCATAATTAATCCTCACCTCTGTTCGACAACTTCAATACCCAAAAGCTCGCCTAATCCATGCCTTATAGTCTTCGCGGTTAAATCACAAAGTAAAAGCCTGGTAGGTCTTTTGTCCGGCTCGGCCTTAAGGACGGGGCAATTCGTATAAAACGCGCTGAACTTCTGCGCAAGCTCATAAAGATATGCCGTCAAATAATTCGGCCTGTAATCGGCCACTGTGGCCTGTAGCGCCTCGCCGTAGCGAACCAGGTACTTTGCCAGGTCCAGCTCACCCGGCTCGGTCAAACTCAGAGCATCAATACCGGCAAGCTCATCTTCAATATCAACGTCCTTGCTCTGTGCCTTCCTCTCGATAGATTTTATACGCGCGTATGCGTATTGCATATAAGGAGCGGTATTTCCGTCCATAGCTAACATCTTATTGAAGCTGAACACATAGTCACTCGTGCGATTGTTTGAGTAATCCGAGTATTTCACGGCGCCAATACCAACCGCTTTGGCAATTTGCTTTTTCTTGTCTTCGGAAAAATCTGGATTCTTTTCCTCGACTACCCCCATCGCGCGTTCGACCGCCTCATCGAGCAGCTCTTTCAATTTCACGTTCTCGCCCGAGCGCGTCTTTAACGGCGTACCGTCATCTCCCAAAACGCTGCCGAACATAACATGCGAAAGTTCGACATCATCACCGACCCACCCTGCCATCTTCGCTACCGCAAACAGCATCTCAAAATGCAGCTTCTGACGCGAATCGGTAACATAAATTATAGTATTAGCTTTTAATTCATTAACACGGTATCGCAAGGCCGCCAAATCCGTCGTCGCATAAAGATAAGCACCATCCGACTTCTGAATAATAAACGGCAAAGGCTCCCCTTCCTTATTCTTAAATCCCTCCGGAAATACACAAACCGCTCCATCGGAATCAACTGCCAGATTCTTTTGTTTCAAATCCTCAACAACTTTCGGCAAATCGTCTTGATAGGCACTTTCACCTCGAACATCATCTGGAGTAAGTGTTACCGCTAAAAGGCTGTATGCTTCCTGGCAATGCTCAAGAGATTGCTTGCGTATTGTTTTCAAATATTCAAACCATATATTATCATGCCCTGTGTGTAATCCGGCAACGGCAGCACGAACCGTCCTTGCGAATTCCTTATCTGAATCGAAAAGCCGTTTTGCTTCTTTATAAAAAGCTTCTATGTCGGCCAATACAGTTGGAACATCAACTCCTATTCCCTGCCGACCCATCTCAAGGAGCTTTTTGTCATAAAGAGCACATAACATCCCCATGGGTAAGCCCCAGTCTCCTATGTGGTTTTGCCGGATGACATTATGGCCGAGGCATTCGAGGATTCGGCAGATACAATCGCCGATGATGGTACTTCTAAGGTGGCCGACGTGCATCTGCTTGGCAATATTAGGGCTGGAAAAATCTACAACGATAGTTTTCGGCTTAGCTGTCTTATCTATACCAAGACTTGCAATGTGTCTATTGATTTCAAGTAACCTGTCGGCTAAAAATTCAGGTTTCAGCCGTAAGTTGATAAAACCCGGCCCTGCAACCTCTGGCGGCTCGCAGATATCGCCGAGTTCCAAATTCTTCACAACCTCTTCGGCGAGCTTGCGGGGATTGGTCTTAAGCTTTTTCGCCAGACCCATTACACCATTGGCCTGATAATCACCGAACTTAGGATCGGTCGAAGGCTTAACTATGGCAGCACAATTGTTCAAGCCGCCTGCAATATCCAAAGCAGCGCCAATTCTTTCTTCGAGTATGTCAATAGTACATTTCATTTAATAATCAATCTTTCTGTTATCTGTAGCTTGAAAAAAGTTCGCTAAACAGAAACACGCTTTACACCATCAATCAGCCGTTTTTGGCCGAAATTTATAATCAGACCACGCTTTAGATTGGTTGCTCTTAGATAGGAAATGGTCTGAGAAATTGCTACGCCGGGAGTTTTCTGCAACGATTTAAGTTCGACAACAACTTCCTTCTCAATAAGCAAATCAATTTTGTGCCCGCTGATAACCCGCCCTTTATAAACGATATCCACCGAGACCTGTCGTTCAAATTTTATCCTCTGGAGCTGTAATTCATAACATAATGCTTCCTCATAAATAGATTCTAATAGCCCAGGTCCTAACTCTTGGTGTACTTCAATGGCAGCACCGATAATTTTTTCTGTCAAATCATCACTCATTGTCTTTTTATTTATATCTCTGTGTCCTCTGTGCTCTCTGTGGCTATCTTTTTTTACTTATCAATAGTCAATCTCTCCGCGTCTCCCCAGAGCAGTTCCAAATCGTAATAGTCCCGATATTCACTGTCGAAGATGTGGATAACGACATCGACATAATCCAGCAGAATCCATCGTGCCTGTTCATAACCCGCCCTGCCGAAACGCTGGAAATGAACTTCTCTTGCAGCTTCATTGATTTCATCTGCGACGGTGCGCATCTGCCTGTCGCTTATGCCGGTGGCGATTACAAAATAATCGGTAGCCGGAGATTTTCCGCTCAAATCCAGAACGACAATATCACTGCAATGCCTCTCAGCGGCCACCTTCGCAGCGGCCAGTGCAAAAGCCTTTGCCTGATCCGGGACTTTCTTTTTTCGTGTCTTTGGTTTGGCTGCAGGCTCTTTTTTTTGCGCCTTTGGTTTGGCCGCAGTCACTTTCTTTTGCGTCTTCTTCTTAGCAATTTTTGAAGTTTTCTTTTTCACCAGGTTCTACATCCTCATATTTAATAAAAACGGGGCAGCCTCTCTGGCTGCCCCGATAGAGTAACTTTATTAGTCGGTCGCGTCAACCGTGCAACTCGGAATACCATATCCTCGATTACTTAAAGCTAAGGCCGAGCCAGTCGCTGATAAAAGGAGCGAATTTTACAACTACGCCTGAGAACACAACGCTGACCATCGTCATCAGCTTTATCAGAATATTCAAACTCGGTCCGGAGGTGTCCTTACATGGGTCGCCAACGGTATCACCGACAACCGCGGCCTTGTGTGCCTCGGAGCCTTTGCCGCCGTGGGCGCCTTTTTCAATGTACTTTTTGGCGTTGTCCCAGGCGCCGCCGGCGTTGTTCAGTGTAATAGCAAGAACAAAACCACAGCTCAATCCTCCTGCCAAAAGCCCCATCACACCTGCTATGCCAAGAAAAAGGCCGGTTAAAACAGGCACGATAATCGCCAGCAGAGATGGCAGAATCATCTCTTTCTGCGCACCTTTTGTTGAAATGGAAACACAACGGGCATAATCGGGCTGGCCCGTCCCTTCCATAATACCCGCGATTTCTCTGAACTGGCGCCGGACCTCATTGACCATGTCCCCTGCGGCCCTGCCGACCGCCTTCATTGTCATAGCACAGAATACGAAGGCCATCATAGCGCCAATGAACAAACCGCAGATTAACTTGGGATTCATAATATTGAGGCCGTATGCATTAACAAAATCCATAATGGGGGCGGTCGTGACATTGACCGCACCGGCAACTCCATCCGTAGCCGAAAACGCTATATCACCAATGCGATATATTCCATCGACACTTTCTGTGGCAAGCCGTCCAATCCAGATACGAACCTCCTCTATATACGCCGCCAAAAGTGCCATAGCTGTTAAAGCCGCTGAGCCGATAGCAAATCCCTTACCTGTCGCCGCGGTCGTATTTCCGAGGGCATCGAGGGCATCTGTTCTTTTTCTTACCTCTTCACCCATACCGCTCATCTCGGCGTTCCCGCCTGCGTTGTCTGCAATCGGGCCGTATGCGTCGGTCGCTAAAGTAATTCCCAACGTTGCAAGCATTCCAACCGCCGCAAAACCGATTCCGTAAAGACCCATCGATATATCCTTGAAACCACCGGCAAATCCAAAGGCACATAAAATACCAATGACAATCGTTACCACCGGCAGGCCTGCAGAAAACATACCTGTCGCTAAGCCGTCTATAATAGTCGTTGCTGCACCCATCTCTGCCTGCTCGGCTATGCCTTTCGTGGGCCCGTACTCATCGGATGTGTAATACTCTGTAAACTGGCCTATTAGAACACCGGCTACAAGTCCGGAAACTACCGAGCCGAAGACACCCCATGTAATCCATTCGGCATGGGCCAGACCAGCAACAGCGAGGATAATCAGCACCGAACTGCCCAGGGTTCCGAAAAGCAACGCCCGAAGCAGATTCTTCTGGCTGGCGTTTTCCTTGCAGCGAACCATAAAGATACCAATGATTGAAAGGATAATACCAAGGCCCGCAACAAGCATCGGAGCAAGAACGGCCTTTAGAACCATCTCTTGTGATGACAGCGTCAAAGCCGCCCCCAACGCGGCCGTTGCAAGTATCGAGCCGCAGTAGCTTTCGTAAAGGTCGGCGCCCATACCGGCAACATCACCGACATTATCGCCAACATTATCAGCAATCGTAGCCGGGTTTCTCGGGTCGTCTTCGGGAATACCAGCTTCGACCTTACCGACAAGGTCCGCCCCGACATCTGCCGCCTTGGTATAAATACCACCGCCAACACGGGCAAATAAAGCCTGAGTAGAAGCACCCATACCGAAAGTTATCATCGTTGTCGTTATTTCTACAAGTTTATGATGAGGGTCCATACCTGCCGGCACAAGCTGTAATCCCAGGAATTTCAGCCCTGTCTCCATATGGCCTGCTGTATAAATAATCTTATCAAGAATAAGATACCACAGCGAAATATCCAGCAAACCGAAGCCCACAACAACAAGGCCCATGACCGCACCCGAACGAAAAGCCACCTGCAGGCCCCGATTCAGGCTTTCGCTGGCACCCTGAGCGGTACGGGATGAGGCGTTTGTCGCCGTTTTCATACCCAAAAAGCCGCACAGCCCGCTAAAGAAACCGCCTGTAAGAAATGCAATCGGTACAAACGGATTCTGAACGCCAAGATAAGCACAGACAGCGAAGATTACCAGCAAGATTGCAAACACCATGGCCACAACGCTGTACTGCCTGAACAAATAGGCATAGGCGCCTTCACGGACGTGATTAGCAATTTCTATCATTTTCTCCGTACCCTCGGGCGCTTCCATAACCTTCTTATAGAAATAATACGCAAAACCCAGAGCAAATAACGCCGCTATAGGGGCAAGCCACCAGCTTAGTGGCGTACCGGTCAGCTCAGTCGATCCGGAACCTTCCGCCGCCATTGCCGCTGCACTAAATGCAAATACTGGCACCGAAATACCAAAAGTACTCTTCATAACTTTCACTGTTTTACTCCTTAGAAATAGACTTTTATTCCGACTATCACGAAAGACATAAAATTACCCCGCAGTTTAACCAAATTGAGTATCTTTTCAACTTTATTATTTTTGAGAAAAACAAAAATAGGTCAAAAATACATAAGTTCAGAAAAAAAGTGCAAAAGTACGAATGCCTGTATTCCTGTATTCCCCTGTTAGGTGTGGTAATCAGCGTTGATTTTGACATATCCGGCGCTTAAATCGCAGCCATAACAAAAATCGCTTACCTTGCCCGCCCCTAAATCCACTGTTATGGTGTGCTCGGTTTGTGAAACAACCTTACTTGCCTTTTTTGCATCGAACTTTCTCGGCGCACCATTCCTAAAAACAGTTACATCATCGAGCTTACACGACAGCTTGTCCGGGTTCAATTTCACTTTCGCCGAACCAACGGCACAGATAATTCTGCCCCAGTTAGGGTCACCCCCGTTAACTGCGCATTTTACCAGCGGATAATCGGCAACCGCCCTGCACGCCCTCGCGGCATCGGCCTTAGTCGCCGCACCTTTGATAACCACCTTAAACATCCTCGTCGCACCTTCGGCATCCAGTGCCATCTGCCTCGCCAAATCATCACATAACTGGCCCAGCACGTTTGCGAATTTTTTATACCGTGGACACTGATTCACTATCGGCCGGTTACCCGCCAGCCCGGAAGCAAGTATTATCGCGGTATCATTCGTGCTTTGATGGCCGTCAACAGTAAGCCTGTTCAGCGAATTGCCTATGGCGGCTTTTAAGGCCTTCGAAAGTAATTGCTTTGTTATAGCCACATCCGTAGTAATAAAGCAAAGTGTCGTCGCCATATTCGGCGCAATCATACCGGCCCCCTTGACCGTCCCGGCCATCGTTACTTTCGCGCCTGATATTTCGAGCCGGCGAACGGCTTGCTTCGCCCTGGTGTCGGTGGTCATTATCGCCTTCGCAAAATCCAGGCCCGCCTTTGGTGAAGCGGAGAGTTTTTCCGCAGCCTTCGAAATACCCGAAGTAATCTTACCTATAGGCAACTGCTCCCCGATAATACCCGTCGAGGCAACAAGCACATTGCCAGGTTCACTTTCAATCTGCTTTGCGGTCTCGCCGCACATCCGGACGGCGTTAGCCAGACCCTGCTTACCCGTGCAGGCATTGGCGTTACCGGAATTGACAACCACCGCCGAGATACTCGCGCTTTTAACGTGCTTTTTGCAAACCTGTACCGCCGCCGAGACCACCTTGTTGGTCGTAAAAACCGCCGCTGCTTTCACGCCGGTCGGGCAAACAATCAGTCCCAAATCTGGTTTTCCGGATTTCTTCACCCCGCAATGCAAGCCAACCGCCAAAAAACCCTTAGGTGCGGTAACGGTGTTATTTACCATCTTCTGCTCCCCATCAGCTTTATTTACTATTAATGGTAACACCGGGCCAGCTATCCGTGCGGAACGGAGAAGCCGGCAGCTCTTCTGCGTTATAGAGATTGCATACAGGATTATCCGCCCAGGCGTAACGCACCGCAACAGGCGATGAAACATCTTTACTGCTGACTACAACTTTATCGCCATCTATTTTAGCATCCGCCCATACGAATTTGCGGTCGGCCCCGGCTATTGCGAAACCTTTCAACGGCCCCCCGCCCTTGGCGATAAGCCCGTCGCCGACATGCTCGAAATCCAGGACAATCTTGTTGTCCTCGATGTTCATTCTTTTGAAGAGAGGCCCGGAATAGACCACATCTTTCCCATAGTTCTTCGCCAGTGCCCACAATGCCAGACGCTTGCCGACATCCTGTTTGTCCTTCGGATGTATATCCTTAGCATCTCCGATATCTATAATCACCGCCATCCCCGTATTCGGCAAATCCAGTGTCATCAACTGGGCTTCACGCAGCTCCGCCCATGCACTATCAGCCGGCTCAGGCTTAGTATCCATAAAATTAGCCAACTGCACAAAAAGAAAACTAAAATCTCCCTGTCCCCAATCCTCGCGCCAGTTCTTTATCATTGCGGGGAAAATTTTCCGGTACTGATAAGCCCGCCCTGCATTCGACTCTCCCTGATACCATATAGCACCATTAATCCCGTATGGAATCAGAGGAGCTATCATAGCATTATACAAGCCTGCAGCCGCGTGGGGATGCTCAGGCCCGTATGGCATACCTGGCCTTCGCGGCGCTTTCTTACCTTCGGCTTTGGCCTTTTCAGCAGCCTCCTTCCATTCAACTAATTTCTGCGCATATTCCTTCTTTATCTGTGGATAATTCGCAACCGCATCATCAAACCGCTTCAAAATCGGCGCAGCATCCGGCACCTCCTCAAGTGCCCCTCTCCTGGTCCATGCCTCGGATGGAGTCCCGCCCCACGATGTGTGAATCAAGCCGACAGGAACATCAAGTTGTTTATACAGCTCTCGCCCGAAAAAATAGCCAACCGCCGTAAAACCGGGAACCGTCTCCGGGCTGCACTCTAACCAGCTTCCTTCACAATCCGATTGCGGCTCAGTCGCAACTTTCCGCGTAACCGAAAACAGCCGAATATTCGGATACTTCGCCGCTGCAATCTCCTCCTTGGCATTATTCGAAGCCTGTACCGACATCTGCATATTAGATTGCCCCGAACAGACCCAGACCTCACCTACCATAATATTTTTTATCTTTATCAGATTCTTGCCGCTGATAGTCATTTCATATGGCCCGCCTGTCTCCGGCGAATTCATCTTAAACATCCACTTACCCTCTTCGTCCGCCTTAACCGCCCATCTCATACTGCTCCAGCTAACTCCGGCCATAACTTCCTCACCCGGATTCGCCCACCCCCAGATAGAGACCTTCTTGTCACGCTGCAACACCATATTATCACCTATTATCGCCGGCAGCTTAACTTCGGCAAAAACCGCCGCCGTGCTTGTCAGCAGCAAAACACCAAAAACTACCAAAACCATTGTTGCACTTAATCTTGTTCTCTTACGATTCATCTTTAGGCTCCTTTAATATGAAATGAAATATTGAACTCATAAAAACACCTTCACATCAGCTTAACAGCCAAATATAATAAATCACAAACAATAAAACTTCAACAAACTTCTTTCACGATAAACATATTATCTCATGCAATAAGCCCCAAAATATCCCACACCGTAGGGGCGGTTCGCAAACCGCCCTCGTCTTGAAATGCTCTCACCCACTTAGGTTTAACAGCAATTCCGCGTGGTTGCTCGGATACGCTTTTAGTTTACTCTCGTAGTGTGCTTACCTGCTTTTCTGCCGGAGAAGAGCTTACTCACTTGACTCCAAACAGAGGAATGTTAGCTCAGGTGTCCCTCTGCCGGGGGGGCAATACGCTTTACGCTATAAATAATACTCAGACCCAACATCTGCCACAGCCAACTATCGATAGACCCATCATACTCAGAATGAGGTTTCCCTTCAATCGCTGCCTCATTCTTTTGCCAGGCTTGTGTCTCCCGCGCATCTTTCTTTCGATACTACGTGGACTCAACGGCAACCTTCTGGTGCGCAACATCCGTTGTGCTGTGGACGGTCGGCCTTATGTTCTGGTTCACGCGGAACAGATTCGTCGGATCATACTTGTTCTTGATCTGAACAAGACGCTCGTAGTTGTCACGGTAGGTCGCCTTTACGCGATCTTCGCCTTCGTCCATCATAAAGTTCACATATGCACCGCCGGCCGAGTATGGATGCAGCGCTGTCCAGTATTCCCTCGCCCACGATATAATGCGATCATTGTTTGCCGGGTCCGGATCAACCCCAACAATGACCTGGGCCCATGTTGAATCGCGGTATGCCCAGGGAGTGTCACTATTATCAACACGATGTGCCGCGCCGTTTATGGGATAAAGGTGCATCGAGGATTTCTCGGTCGGGATTGCAGTTCCGTATTTGACGTATAGTGCGATAGCATCATCACTCAATTCGTTGAAAAAGTCAGCCTTCCAGTACCATTGAAGGCCCGGCGGATAGATCGGATCGAACAAGCTTTGGACCGTTGTATGTGGTAACGGGCCAACCAAATCCAGGGCTGGCGTCTTGAAGCTGCGAATAGGCCTGAAGACCTCTTCGGCTTGGTCCATATCTCCGACATAGCACCAAACGATCCCGCACATCATCTTTCCATGGAGATGCTCCGGGAAGTGCGGCGCCGCCGGCACTACGAGAAAGAGGAAAAAGCCGTTGATGTCTTCCGTTGCCGTCGTAATATACTCACGATACCACTTCATAACCTCGGTAGCGTCCTCAGTTTCCCAAAGCATCGGGCCGGCATAGTCCGTATGGATCGGGTGCGACCTGAAGAGAAACGAGGTGACGATGCCGAAGTTGCCCCCGCCCCCGCGGATAGCCCAGAAAAGATCCTCGTTTTCCTCGGCGCTTGCGGTGACAAAGCTGCCGTCGGCCAGCACCATATCCGCGGCCAGAATATTATCAATGGTCAGACCGCACTTGCGTGTCAGGTGTCCCAGCCCACCGCCCAGCGCCAGCCCGCCGACGCCGGTGGTTGAGATAATCCCGGTTGGTGTCGCCAGACCGAACGGATGAGTTGCGTGGTCCACATCGGCCCAGGTGCAGCCGCCTCCGACTCGTACCGTCTGCGCCGCAGGATCTACGCGCGTGTACTTGATGCCGGACAGGTCAATGACCAGACCGTCATCACATACACCGAGTCCCCCGGCATTATGACCACCGCCCTGGACCGCGATGAGCAGGTTATTCTCCCTGCCGAAGTTGACTGCGGTGATAACGTCCGCCACGTCCGCACATTTTGCGATCAGCCCGGGTCGCCGGTCGATCATGCCGTTGTAAACCTTACGGGTTTCTTCGTAAACTTCGTCGTGCGACTGGATTAGTTCTCCCCGCAGACTCTCCTTTAGTTTTTCTATACTTTCTTTATTAACCATGATTTTCTCCTTTTTCTGTTTTTCCTCGTTTTATTTAAACTTTGCCCTTGTTGAAAGAATACAAAACAGAACAGACTCCAGGCAGGTCTCGTACATCCTCGAGGAGATTCTGATAACTTTCAGTAACATTAAGCTTTCGTTTCTTGCCGGATGCACCTCAATTTCTTTCTGATTATAATAGTATACTTACCGACTTGGTGTTTTGTTAATCGGGGTAGAACCTGTTTTCTTAATAGTGTAAACTGCTGTTATGCATATAAGGGAATCCCCCATAGTAAATGAAATTTTTTTGCAGAAATAGTTATAACCGAAGGATATTAACATAAGTTAGAAATAAAAAAGCTTCAA
>CAZIAN010000102.1:0-12329 GCA_964537355.1 uncultured Pirellulales bacterium
GACTTCGTACTCATCCTAATCATTCCTTTCTATGTAGTTGTTACCTTGATTCTCTCGCAGGAATGTGGCGAAGCGAAGAGATATCACCTTTCACTTTGAGGATAGCCGATTAACAATATCACTCCTCGTGACGGGACTGAAACAGCTATACTTCCTGATTCGTCCGTCATAACATGTTCAATCTGTCCGCTATCCGGATGCACAACCAGCCATTGTGCGCTATTCTTTCCTGAAATCTTTCCGCTGTAGGGTTCACCAGCTACATTTACAAAGATCAGAATATCCCTGCCTTGCCGAGAGAAACGTCCGACAACAATCTGGTCGTATGGCACAGTCAATCTGCCGCTTGCGTAAACGCTCTCCAGATAATCAAAACTAATCTCCTGTCCCAAGGTTTTGTCGAGAAGAACCTTTCCACCATTTGCCTTGAACTTCTCCACTACTGCTGCCACCGGAAATGGCAACTCCACAGCTGCTGGCAGCACCAGAGCCTCAAAGCGTTGTCCTGCAATCCACATATCCTTATCTTTAACCTCAGCGCTTGCGAGCAACTCATGATTCACAATGGCGAACGAAATCTGCTCCTTCACCATCCGCTGTCCCAGTTTCATAAACGAGTTGATGATCTGCTGCATTCTCTTGGATTGGGAATCCAATGTCAACTTCTCAGCTACCGGCATGTACTCGCCCCAAAGGTCATAAATAGGGTAGTATAGTAACACACGAGGTACCGGCTGAGCTTCTCGCAGGAAGGCATTAAGCCTACCTACAAAATCACAGTACTGCTTGTAAGTACCATTCTTACGCTGACGGTAGTCATAGTACAGTGTAAACTCAGTCACGCCAAATGCTGCTTGCCACCCGGCGGTCGCCATCATATCCGCTAATGGTGCTGGTCCTTTCCCGGCCATAGTCTGTGAAAAGTCGCTTACTTCTGTCATCACTCGCCGGCCACCATTCAAAAGCGCCGCCGACGCCGGTAAGCTTGCTGTCAACCAGCCGCCATAGATGACTGCCTGAGGATCCGATGAAAGCATGTCCAAACCCGGCATATCCATCTGCCCCAGGACCTTTAGAGCATCTCCTTCCAAAGGAACGTGATGTAAAGGGGTTTCCTCCCATAAGGTGTGCCCGGATGATGCTACCCTATGCGCTTTGGCCCACTGCCGGATCTGTCCAAAATATCGTTTTGAAACCAAGTCCGAGATCAGGCCCCAAAATTGTTGCCGCACGTGACGGTCTGCTTCTTCAGTCCCTTCAAAAAGGCTTCTTCGGACCTCCATAATATCCTCCCCATAACGCTCCTGATATCGCGCAGGGAGATCTCGGACCCAGGGCACTGATGGTAGCGGCTTCACATCGGCATCTAACGGATCAACTACCCGCACATTGGCCTTGATGTTATCGGGTAACGGGCCGATGTTAACGGCCATTAACGAAGGCTCATCAGTAAAGAATGCTTTCACAGTCGTGCCGAAATAGTCCTTCAGCCGACGCCAGTATTCTTCATGTGTTTCTTTAATGAAGCAATGAACCGCTTGTTCATCAAGCAGATTCGGGTACCTTCTTGCTGCATGATAATTATTGCTCGCGTGGGTATGCTCATATGCTGGACGCAAAGCGAATGACTCAGGCCGCGAGGGATCATGTGTCAGCGCAATTGCTTCGTAATCCGGGTTAACCTTTAGAACCAATCCTCCCGCTGCCCCGCTGGGATATCCTTCTTCGTCATAAATCCACGCGATGAGTCCCGTTTTCCGGCACGCCTCTATGGTTCGAACCAGCGTCTCCCAGTTCGCTTCCGAAACCATATACTCACTGAAATCCACATTGCAGACTATCCCTCCCAATCCCAGGTTCTTCAGGGCTGTCATTCCGGCAGAATTGGCCTGCTGGACAGGGACTCCGTGAACTATCTGGAGTGGACGCAGTTCCGCTGTCGGGTTTCGCCATGCCGCTGTCCAATCTGCCGACAGCTCAAACTCTGATCTTGTAGTTTCAGACTTCTGTGTTTCAGGGACAGCCCTGCTCTTAGCTTCTATAAGCTCCTGTCCCTGAGCAGAAAGAAAACTACAGAGAAGAAAAACTGCTGGCATCAGATTAAGAAATCCTCGTCTATATCTCATCATTCACAACCTCTCTATATACGATAAAACGTTTGTCAGCCTTGCTTACAACCACCTAAATCATTTTGTGAGTTCTATTTTCCTTGCTAACTGGTAATTTGTATATGATACCTTTAAACTTGCCGCAAAGCATCTCAATTCTGTACGTCCTCACTTATCCAGAGCTATGGCTATATGTTTTCAAGCAATCCAAGTATCTGCCTACACTTTTAATTTATACTTTTACGGTTATCTTTACCGGTATTTGTCCCGTCATATTGTGTTCGGAGTTTTCTGATGCATCATGAATCCTTTAGAAGCGCGGATAGTTCTTCTGAAGCTGGCGTGCAATTTTAGCAGGAATTCTTTGAGAATTTTACTTTCTTATTTTCTCTGAAGTGTGCCAGTGGTTTATGCAGGCGGCAATCAGAGAATCTGGCATGACCGATCCAATCGATAGGGCTGAACCAGTGGAATACTGAAATGGCTTTTGCAAGAATGCTTGCACGGCCGCGGAAAATGTGGCATTATATTCGAAGACGTGTATCCAACAAACCCTGGCCAATGCGTACTTGAAAGGAGTGACATCCGGTATGGATCGATTGAGTGTTATCTCAGCGATGGCGCTTATTGTCGCCGTCCCTTTTAGCACCTCGTTCGGCGAGACAGTCTATCAGGTCAAATCCGCACATCCGAGGCTGTTTATCGAGGACGTACAGGAGCTGGCGCGGCGGTGCGACGGGCCGCTCTCCGAGGATTATCGGGTAGTTAAGCAGCGCGCCGATGATTCCGTGCGACGAGGCGGCATCCAGTACATCACCAACCAGTGGTCTATCCCCGAGGATCTGATGAATTGCGGTCTGGCATACCTGATCGAACGCCAAAGGGGCCGCGACGCCCGCCCATACGCCGACGTGATTATCAAACAATGGGGCGACAGCACTCTAATCTCGGATAGCCGGGGCAGCCACTTCGGCTACCATGCCATCGCCTATGATTGGATTTACGACGCCTTGACGCCTGAGCAGCGTGTTCGGTTCGGCAACGCTCTCGGCACCTGGCTGCGTTTTTTCACCAACGAGCCTCGCATCCTGCTCAAGTGGGGCCACTGGGAATACAACCAGACCTGGGGACCGATCCATCTGAACATCATGAATAGCCGCGATGCATTGACCCAGAAGCTCTTTATCGCGCTGGCAATTAGCAGCGCATCAACCAGATACGAGGCGGATGCAAAAAGCTTTCTCGACTCCTGGGCCGAGCGTGTCCCAGCCGAGTGCATACCCGCTTTCAACAGGATGGGCGGAGTCTGGTCGGAATCGTACGGCCACGGCGGCTACGGGCCGGTTACTGTGATCCCGTACGCCTTCCACGCATGGCGCACGGCGACAGGCATGGATCTGTTCAAGCAGATTAAACCCTGGGGCTATCCGGTGGAAGAGCCGCGATGGGTGGCCTACACGATGATGCCTCACAATGAGCGCACGGCCTGGATCGACGATGGGAACGGCTCCCGCCCGGGTGCGTTCGCCCGCGCTGCCCCGATGCTTCACGATAGTCTGTCACAGTGGTTTTTCGACCGCGGCCAGGACTGGCTGCGCGAGCGGTGGCAGCGTGTGGCTTGCTATGATCCCTCGATCCCGGCAACGGCCCCGGATTCGCTTCCGCTGGGCTACCTATTCGCTGGCGCGGGCCACGTGTATATGCGGAGCGCGTGGAACGATCCGAACGCCACATGGGCCTTCTTTGGCTGCGGTCCGCAATTCGCCGGTCACGCAAGGGACGACGAAGGTCACTTCCTGATCTGCAAACGCGGCGCGCTCGTATCTCGTCAGGGCGGAGAGGGGCACAACGACTCGGACTACTACGCGGGTGGTTCGCTGATCTTTAATATTGTCACCATCTTCGATCCCAACGAAAAGTTTCGGCGGGACAGGAGAAATGAGAACGACGGCGGCCTTCTTCGACACGTTTATGAGAGTAACGGCCTGCCTCGCGAGCGGGGCCACATCGTCGCTTTCGAGCACAATGCTGATTATACCTACGCTGCTGCTGACATTACTAAGGGCTATAATGCCGCCAAAGCTCGGGAAGTAATGCGGCAGTTTCTTTACCTGCGTGGTGAACGAGAATATTTCGTTGTGTTCGACCGGGTGGAGGCAACGCGTCCTGATTTTGCCCGCCATTTCTTTCTCCACGTTCCCGACAAGCCACAGCGCCATGGAGATTTCCTGACATGGCTCAGCCAGCCTGAAGCCGACGGTGACAGGCAGGCGCTGTCGTACGGCCGGTCGCGGATGTTTCTGCACACGCTGCTGCCTCAGAAGGCCGAGATTGCTTTGCGAGGCGGTCCTGGTCAGGAGGCCTGGGGCCATCCCCTCGAGCCAACTGCCCAATACAACCACATGACCGAAGGACAGTTGAGGCCGCCAGTGTGTCCATGGCGAATCGAGGTCGCCGACCCACAGAGTGGTTCACGGACCCTGTTTCTGCACGTGTTTGAGGTGACCGACGAGGGTGTTCTACAGCCCACCGAGTTGGATTTCTCGGCTCCGGCGGGTGTTAACATCGGACAACGATGGCGGGTGCGTTTTAATCCGGAGGGCACACTCGGCGGAACTGTGAACGGTAAGCCCCTGACAACGAGTATTAAAACCGAAACGCAATATCGATGAAAATTCTCAAACAGATGACCATGTTTTTGGCACTACTGGCAGCCTTGGTGGTCTGTCAAGGAACCGCTGCTTCCGGCGCCTGCTCTGGGGCTTTTCAACAAGCACCTGGCAGACTACGAATCGGAGCTCGGCCGGGAAAAAGTGACTGGGCATTAGTTTTGACCAGAAATAATCAGGAGAAACCATGAGACTTAATCAACGACTACGAATTTGGACAACGTGTGTGACACTGATTGTATTACCGGTCGCAATGCGGGCTGCACCTGCGGCCGGGCCATTACGGGTCCATCCGACCAATCCGCGATACTTCACCGACGGAACGAAAAACGCGGACGGATCACTGAAAGCGGTCTACCTGACCGGAGCGCACACGTGGAACAACCTTGTGGACATGGGCAAGTCCGACCCGCCGGCTCCTTTCGACTTCACGGCTTATCTCGATTTCTTAGACGCCTACAGCCATAACTTCATTCGTTTGTGGACATGGGACTCGGTAGCATGGGATAGCCGGGCCAACGGCAAACTCGGAAAGGATTTCGTTCACAACGTAGCCCCATTGCCATGGGCGCGTACGGGACCGGGCAACGCTCTGGATGCCAAACCCAAGTTCGATCTGACTAAGTTCAATCCGGAATATTTCGACCGCTTGCGGACGCGCGTCCAGGCCGCCGGCAAGAGGGGAATCTACGTCTCGATTATGCTGTTCGAGGGCTGGGGCCTGAGCCACGCCAACCATCGCGTGCCGGCGGCAGACGGCTGGGCATATCACAGTCATCCCTTTCACCCGGACAATAACATCAACGGCATCAAGGGCGACCTAAACGGCGACGGCAACGTGCTGGAGATACATTCGCTCGCCAGCCCGGCCATCACGTCGCTTCAAGCCGCCTATATCCGCAAGGTCGTGGATACGGTGAACGACTTTGACAACGTGCTGTATGAGGTTATCAATGAAGGCGGGAACCAGCCGTGGGACTGGTGGGTGGTCCGGACGGTTAAGGACTACGAGCGGACGAAAACCAGGCAGCACCCGGTCGGCATCACTGGGCACGGCGGCGAGCGGATCGCAAGCATGCTCGCCAGTCCGGCAGACTGGATCTCGCCCGGAAGCCAGGATGGCTATCGCAACCCGCCACCAGCGTGGGATGGGCGAAAGGTTGGCCTGCTCGACACCGATCACGTCTGGGGCGTCGGCGGCAATCCGGGCTGGGTGTGGAAGAGTTTTCTTCGCGGCTACAACCCGCTTTTCATGGACCCATACGACGGCGCGATTTTGGGGGCGCCGTTCGAGCCTCGCTGGGAGCCGATTCGAGCGGCGATGGGCGTTGCACGCCGATTGGCGGATCGGATACCCCTCGCTTTCATGACGCCTCATGGGGAGCTGGCAAGCTCCGGCTTCTGCCTGGCCGATCCTGGAAAAGAATATATCGTCTATTTGCCCGAGGGCGGCGAGGTGACAGTGGACCTAACACCGGCGTCGGGTCAAATCATCGCCGAGTGGGTTCATCCGGTGGATGGAAAGACCGTGCCGGGTGAGGAGACTTTCGGCGGGGCCAAACGAACTTTACGAACTCCTTTCTCCGGCGACGCCGTGGTGCATCTAAAAACTAAACAGAAAAATCGGCAATCACCCGCAGGGCCAGCCTGACACAAACAGGGCCGGGACCAGGCGGATGCCTGTAGTATCAAGGAGTATCAATATGATATCGAGATTCTGGATGAAAATGGCAGTCATTATGACGTTACTTGCGTCAGTACTCTGTACTTCGCCTGCCGAGGCCGAAATACAGTGGATCGAGACCAACAGTGTACAGATTCCTATGCCGCCGGCGGAGCATCCGCGGCTGTACCTGCGCGATGAGCACGCGGCGCGGTTGCCGGAGCGTTTGAAAAACCCGGTGCTGCAACCAGCGATTGAGCGGTTGCAGGCTTATGCCAGGAGATCACCGCAGTCAAAAGTTGAATGGGATGCGCTCCAGTACCTGGTGACGCACGACAAAGAGCTGGCACGTGCCACCATTGAAGAGGCACTGCCACTGTTGCAAAAATGCGAGCTTCAAAACCGCCAGGATGCCTGCCGCCAGACGGGTCGTATGATGGTTACCGGCGCGATGGTCTACGATTGGTGCTACGGTCTGCTGACGCCGGAGGAGAAACAGGCGTTCATCAAGGAACTGGTTCGCTTGGCCAGGACGCAGGAGTGCGGCTATCCACCCATACGGCAAGGCTCGGTCACGGGGCACTCCTCCGAAGCGATGATTATGCGTGACATGCTCTCGGCGGGAATCGCCATTTATGATGAGTTCCCGGAGATGTACCGCTTGGCGGCCGGACGGTTTTTCCGCGAGCATCTGCCGGTGCGAAACTGGTTCTATCCTGGACACGCTTATCACCAGGGGGACTCCTACGGCCCGCACCGCTACAGTTGGGACACGTACCCTCTGTGGATTTTCGACCGGCTCGGCGCGGGCAATGTTTACAATCCCGAGCAGCATTTCGTGCCTTACCTGTGGATCTACACGACTCGGCCTGATGGTCAGCGGCTGCGGGCCGGCGATACCTTCGCCTGCAGCGCACCGCGCGGCCGGCCCTGGAGCCAGTACATCGGGACACTGTTAACCGCCAGCTATTATGGCGACGGTGTTTTGCTCGACCAGTACCAGCGCCAGGGCGGCAGCGGTGGCAACGAGACGATCTTTGAAGTGCTCTGGCGGGACACTTCGCTCCAGTCGAAATCCATCACCACGCTGCCCTTGTCGTGGTACTCCGGCTCGCCCTTTGGCTGGACCGTTGCGCGCACCGGCTGGGACCGGAACGCTGTCATCGCCGAAATGAAGGTCAACGAATATAACTTCGTAAACCATCAGCATCTAGACGCCGGCGCATTTCAGATATACTACAAGGGTGCGCTGGCGATCGACTCCGGCATCTATCAGGGCGGCTCAGCTGGCGGCTATGGCAGCTCGCACTGCCTGAATTACTCGTGGCGCACCATCGCACACAACAGTCTGCTCGTTTACAATCCGAACGAGAACTTCGGCCGTCGCGGCTACGGCAACGACGGCGGCCAGCGTCTTCCTCACGGGCGGTCCGAAGCCCGCAATCTCGATGTACTGCTCGCCCCGGAAAATGGGTATCGCACGGGAAAGGTGCTCGCCCACGGTTTCGGTCCCGACCCGCAGACGCCCGACTTCACTTTCTTGCAGGGCGACCTTACTGATGCCTACAGCAAAAAGGTACAGCAGGTGACACGCAGCTTCGTCTTTCTGAACCTGCGCAATCCGAGCGTACCAGCGGCTGTCATTATCCTCGACCGCGTCGTGAGCGCCAATCCCGCTTTTCACAAAAGCTGGTTGTTGCACACGCTCGAGGAGCCTCGCCTGAATTCGACTTCAGTTGTGGTCGATTGTACTGAGCACGGCGACAGCGGCCGGCTCATCTTGGATACGCTTCTGCCGACGGCGGCGAACGCTAACCTCACCAAAGTCGGCGGACCGGGCAAAGATTTCTGGGTGTTCGGCCGGAACTGGGCCAACGACGTCGATCCCAAACGTATAGAGCGAACTTCCATCGAGGCCGGAGCGTGGCGGATCGAGGTCTCTCCGAAAGCCCCCGCAGCCGAGGACTTGTTCCTCAATGTTATGCAGGTTACCGACAGCCGGTCCCCATCGCGTTGGCCGGTTCGCAGGCTCGACGCAGACGAACGCGTGGGCTGCATTATTGAGGGGCCCGAAGCGTCATGGGTTGTTCTGATGCGAGGGGACAGCCGCCGTTCCAGCGAGCCGGTGACGTTCACCTTGCCCGGCGATCACCCCGCCCACATACTTGTGACCGATCTTGCGCCAGGTGAATGGCACGCCCGGCGGGAAGGCTCCACCGAGACTCACGATCTCGCAGTCGGCGAAGACTCCGGCGCCACCTGGTTCGAGGGACCGGCAGGGGCTTGGACGTTGTTGCGCTGATTCAGGGATGGCTTTTTTCATCGTTGTGGTTCTCGTTTCAGCAAGACTGCATGAGACATCATGTACAGTGGTGCTGCCGATGGTCCTTTGTATGGAGTGAGGTCTTATTTCTTCCTCTGATATTTTGAAGAATATTTTGTGCCGGCACAAAAACCACAGAAACGGCCATCTTATAATCAAAACGCCGACTATGGCATTAATGGAGGCTAAGCGTGCTTAACTGCACCTTGTAGAGTTATGAATTGGTGGAACAAAGATACTTTGTGTTTGATAATTCGTCGGATTCTGAGTATCCTTGGTTCCGACAAGAATTCTTGAGACATGGGAGCAACACATGAATCTAAAAACAGCTTACAACCCGCTTACCTCATGCAGAGTCTGCATCACCATCCTGACGATAATAGTATGTCTTCTCACTCCATGCGCAATCTCCGCAGAACCCGACTCGGAAGTTGTCTTGTCCGAACGCAGACATCCGTGTCTGACGTGCACGACGGAGGAATTAGGACGGCTGCGGCAGGCGTACCACAGTCAAAGTGCTGATCGCGAAGTAGCTGCTGCATATGTGAAAGATGCCGAGCGATTTATTGGTGAGCCGACCGTCTTTCCCCCACGAGGTGGTCAGCACAACCAATGGTATCAGTGCGATGAGTGCGAGATTGCCTTGAAGACCATTGACGCAACTCACCACCAGTGTCCGAAGTGTGGTAAGATCTATTCTGGCCATCCATATGATGACGTTATCTTCAGCCAGCAGCACAGTCGCAATCTACAACGGATGCTGACTGCCGCATGGGCATATGCTATATCGGAAGAGAGGAGATTCGCTGAGTATGCAGCCCAGGTCCTACTGGGTTATGCAGAGCGATACGAAGACTATCCTTACCACACCGCTTCACTGGAGACAGTCAGTAGCTGGGGTCAAAAAGCCGGCGGACATCTCTTTGAGCAAACGCTTACGGAGGCTTCCTGTCTCGCCACTAGTATTGGCCCGGCGTATGATCTGATCCACGATTCCGGTGTGCTTTCGATAGCTGAACATAATAAGATCCGTCAAGGACTCCTGTTGCCGATGCTAAACAATATCGACAAGAACAAGGCGGGGAAAAGCAACTGGCAAACCTGGCACAACGCTGCCATGCTCTGGGGAGGAGCGTTGGTCCACGAGCCGGAGTGGGTTGCAAAAGCTATTGAAGATGAAGACAATGGTTTCTATAAACAAATGGACATCTCGGTCTCGAAGGAAGGAATGTGGTACGAAAACAGTTGGGGATACCACTTCTACACGCTAAGCGCGCTAGTCAATATGGCCGAAATAGCTCGGCACTTGGGCATAGACCTCTGGTCTGATAAACGACTCAAGCGCATGTTCACGTTGCCAGTGTATTACACGATGGCCAATGGGATGCTGCCGCGGTTCGGCGATGATGTTAATTCATCAGTCAAGCGGATTGGACGCCTGCTCGAGCCGGCATATCATGCCTACCAAGACTCACATATACTGCCACTATTGGGGGATAGGCGGAACTTCGAGGCTGTACG
The DNA here is from genome assembly GCA_964537355.1 of uncultured Pirellulales bacterium. Lineage (GTDB taxonomy): Bacteria > Planctomycetota > Phycisphaerae > Sedimentisphaerales > Anaerobacaceae > NIOZ-UU13. Next base: position 10,285 of record CAZIAN010000102.1, read on the forward strand.
CCTCGGCCGATCTGTTCAGTCGAAAGCAAAGCCGCCTGAACTGAAAAGTATGGTCTTCGAAGATGCTGGGCATGCGATTATGAGGACACATGCCAAGGCGGGATTGACCGCCGCGATGACGTTTGGTCCATATGGTGGGTTCCATGGGCATTATGACAAATTGAGCTTCGTTTTCTTCGGCTTCGCTAAAGAGCTTGGCGTCGATCCGGGTAGAGCTCGGAGCCAGGCATACCGTCTGCCCATACACACAAACTGGTACAAAGCCACGATCTCGCATAACACTGTGCTGGTTGATAGAAAAAGTCAGAAACCTGCCACCGGCAAACTTAGAGTATTTGAGTGTGAGAATGACTACACGGTTGTGGCTGCCAGCTGTGATGGGGCTTATCCCAGTGTAGAACATACGCGTTGGCTCGTGATGACTGGGACCTATCTGTTAGTCTTTGATACACTTCGATCGGATGTCGAACACCAGTTCGATTGGACCTATCACAATAGAGGTGATAAGGTTGTATGTGATGTAGCCCGGAACAGTGTGAATCTTTCAGACAAATACCCGGGTGGTGAGTACATCCAAAACTGCAGGCAAGGAACGACTGCCGAAATGCTTTCCATTCAATTCAAGAACCCGGACGTCACTACTTATCTAACAGTAGCGGCCCAGGAAGATACAACGGTGACTATTGGTGAAGGTGTCGGAGCATCAATCACCGACCGCGTACCAATGACCATAATCAGGAGAGATGGGCGTAATGTACACTTCGCTGCTGTCCTGGAGCCGGTAGTCGCCGGTAATAAACCTTATGTCAACGGTGTTCGACTCACCGAGACCAGCGAATGCCTGACGATAACTATAGAGTGTGGTCGTCAAACGGATAGGGTGAAAATCTTCTTGGATAATAGAGTGCAGGTTATCTTATCTCGGTAGCCTGCCCGATATTCCTGGGTTTTACCCTTTCCATCAAATTACCGGCCACAACAACGTTTATATTTTTTGCCGCTTCCACAAGGGCAGGGATCATTTCGGCCAATACGGCTATTTGTGTTCGGGAACAAAATGAACTGTGGCTCTGCTCCTATATCTTCATAAGCAATTCGTGAAGATACATTTGCATCAAGACAGAAATGAATAATAGATGCGGACATCATCCACAATGCCGGTTAAATGGCCGCTCGGGCCACCGGGATCCCATTCCTGGCCTATTGACCATAAGTCACTCGGGGTAAAATCGCCGTTATAACCGGCATAATTGACAGCATAATTGGTAGCCGGTTCGTATGAATTTTCCATAACTCCATCGACGTATGTATACCCTATGTTCCCACTCCTGACGAACGTCAGCAAATGCCACTCGCCGTCACTTACCGTCGTGGTGGACAAGGCGTGTTTGCTGTCTGTATCGAAACCGAACTTGCCACCCTCAATACTAAGCCTGACCTGATTGCCGCGATTTCCTGCATTACAAGAGAACCAGTCTGCGCTGCTGTCGCTTGTTTTAACCCATGCGCTAAGCGTAATATCGGTGTCTGTAAAATCATCACTTACAGCATCGATTACAACATAATCGTCCCCATCAAGCTCAAGCCCAAATCCAACATATCCTTCCACAAAAGTTGGGTTGCCCTTAGGGATGCCATCGTTGCCCAGACCGGAGGAGTCCAGAAAGTCGTCGTTAAACCTCCACCAGCCGATAAGGTCTGCTTTGACTGCGCTTGCCAAAACTAAACTCAGCACTAAAACAAAAGAAACAAAATCAATCAATTTCTTAGAAATAATAGTCCTCCTTAAAAAGAAGTCAAGTATGATCGCTGCGGTAAGCAGCACGGTACTGCTATGTAAATGATATGTGATTGTATTTTTCGCGATTCGGTTCTTCATTATTGTTTTGTTTATCGGTTTCCCGTCCCGATAGATAGGTATCGGGACGGGAAAAATGGATGTAGTTCGTGATTATTCTCTATTTGAACACCTTTACGACTTCGGTTTGAACCAAAGTGGGATCAGCACCTTCTGCCGTAAGCTCCAAGAAGTGCGTATTGATGGC
>CAZIAN010000103.1:0-12316 GCA_964537355.1 uncultured Pirellulales bacterium
ATGCATCGGGGAACTGGTGGGGTAGTGCCGATGCCTCAACAGTCGCCGGGTCTCTCAGTAGCAATGTAGATTATACTCCGTGGCTCGATAGTGGAACTGATACGGATCCTGGTACGTCAGGTTTCCAGGGAGATTTCTCCCATCTGCACGTTGATGACGACAGTCCGCAGGCTGGGTCTGTTGGACGCATTCAGGAAGGTATTGATCTGGTGTCCGGCAGTACCGTTACTGTAGAAGCCGGTACTTATAACGAAAATTTGACGGTTAATAAGGCAAATCTTACTCTTCAGTCAACGTCAACTGCTGGTACAATTCTAACGGCCAACAATGGGGTAGTTGTCGACATACTTGGTGGTGGAGATGATTTCATTCTGGGTGGTACAGATGGCAAAGGCTTTACAATCAATAGCCAGGCTGGCACAACCTTCCTGGTCCAACTGGCGAACGGCCCACAAAATGTTGAGGTTTCCTGGAACGAGTTCGATACTACGGGCAATGCCTCGCAGGGCATCTCGGTTGGTGCGGCTGGAGCGTCAGGATTGAACGTTAACAACAACACTTTCACTGCTGGAGACCTCGGCGATGGTTCCATCTGGGGTCCGGGTATGGTTGATGTATTGGTAACCGACAATACCTTTACGGGACCGGCGGCTCATGCTGCCAGTGGCTACGCCGTGGAATTTGCCGGTGTGACTGGAACTTCGTTCATCCAGGATAACACGATTGATAATTACAGTATGGGGATTGCCGTGTTTAATGGTACGGGCACAAGCAATTTAACTATCACCGGCAATGAGATCAGCGACTCCACGAGTGGTATCCGCCTCGGACAGTACAGCCCAGGTGTTGACGGTGACATGACAACCGTTATGGTCACAGAGAATACCCTGTCCAATAACAGCATAGGGCTGCGAATCAATGACGGTGCCAATGTCAAAGCCAATCAGTTCTCGATTCAAAACAACAGCTTCTTGAGCAACACAACCGGCCTTGCGAATGAGCATACTACTGAGGATGTCATAGCAACCCAGAACTACTGGGGTGCTGTTGATGGACCCAGTGGAATAGGTTCGGGTTCAGGTGATTCGATTACGACTCCCGGCGGCCGGAACGTTGACTACAGCCCTTGGTGGGGTGGCGATTATGTTGGTGATCCACACACAACGCCCTGGATTTGGGGTACCGATGACTCCATCCAGGATGCCATTGACCTTGCAAGTACAACTGTTAGCGATACTATCAACGTTACGGCAGGAACTTACACTGAGACTGTAAACGTCAATAAGCAGCTTGCTGGTATCTACTTCACGGACACTTCGGAAATTGACGGTACATTGACATTGAGCGATGATGTAGCTTCGAACACCGGCGTTGATATTTATACACAAAACGATGGAAATCTCACTCTTAATACCGTTTCGGATACAGGTGCACATAGCCTCAAGATAGATACCGGAAATGGAACAACTTACCTGGATGAAAACGTTACAGTTGGAAATGACCTTTTACTTCAGCGTGATACACAAGTTGCAGCTGGTAAAACGCTTAAGGCTGGTAATGACGTAACGGTGGATGACGGCCAGAAGCTGACTGGCAACGGAGCATTGACAGTTGAGGCGACTGCGGGCACCGCCACATTTGGTGGTTTAGTTGAGGCAGCCGGAACTCTGGATGTAACGGTCGGCACTGCGATTGTTGCTAAAGATAATGTGACCACTACTGGTGCTGGCGATATTCTGCTTCACGGTCCGACGACTGTACATGCCGGCAAGAAGCTGCTGGCCGCCAATAACCTTACGATAGATGATGGTGATAAGCTGACTGGCAACGGAGCATTGACAGTTGAGGCGACTTCGGGAACTGCCACACTCGGTGGTGAAGTAGAGACTCTTGATGGCAACCTTGACCTAACAGCTGGAACCTTAATTCACGCCAAACAAAATATGACTGCTAAAAATGATATGTTGCTTCACAGCTCAACCACAGTTGATGCCGGCAAGAAGCTGCTTGCCGGTAATGACGTAGTTCTTGCTGCTGGGAAGACATTGGCGGGTACGAGTTCACTGGAAATCGAAGCTACAAATGGTGAGATAAAAGCGGGCGCAGGCAGTACGATAAGCGTAACCGGAAGTTTGTTGGCATTGAAACAAGGTTTGGATTTGGATTTGGATACTCTTATATTTGGTAATCAATCAAACACAGATCTTACTGCACAGAGCTATAATGGCTTAGTTACCTCAACAACAGCACACAATTGGAAGTCCATAGCCGCTAAAGCTCTGAATGATATTATACTTAAGGGCTCCGGTAACATAGCCACTAATGCATTAGAGTCAACGAATGGTGACATTGAAATAGATTCAACAACTGGGAGCGTCTCAGCTGCCGGTGACATAACCGCAACAAACGGCAGTCTGACCATAACCGCGGACGATGATATTACGACAAATATAGTTAATCCCACGAGTGGAAACATTGAAATATGGTCAAAAGGTGGAGATCTAAAAATTAACAATAACCTTACCTCAAATAACGGTGGTGTATCTCTTATCTCAGATAATGATTGGGTATATACAACGGGTAACCCCCTTAATCCGATAGTGGATGTTCCGGTACTGGATGTTGCCATAACCGGTAACTCCGACGAAGTTACGGATACTGGTGTTGTTATTGATTCCGGACAAAAGGCGGCTATTGTTGTCAGTAGTTATGAAGAGTTAACATTGAGTCCGGATGCTGTTTTGACGGCTAATGGTAATTATTACACACTATTAGATGACCGTGCAAGCGTCAATTTCAAATTTGAAGGGGTGGATTCCGGGGATCCGATTGATGTCTCAATCTATCTGAGAAGCATAAACAGTAATGTGAATGTGGATTCTTCTGAGATTTTCATTGCCCCAGGTGGAATTGGAACATTGGTTGTTGACGCGTATGATACAGTAACTTTCGGCAGTAATTTCGACGAAGGATATCTCCAGACCATCAATAATACAGTCAAGAGAATCGAAGTGGCCTCGCGAATCTCGGACATTTTAGATACGGCGATATTTTTTCAGACACTGCCTTATGTAGATAATCCTGATAGCGTATTGGGACTATGGCAAAACTTTGGTGACCAGCCCGAGAGTAAATATGTCTTACGGGGTGAAGATGGCGGCGTAATTGATTTGGCGTGGGTTCTGACGAAAACAAAGACTGTTCCACTTGTAGTGCCCATGCCTATAGAACCGGAAATTCAAGGGGATATAGAAGAACCAGATATGGAAGCGATTATGCAGTTGTTAAATGAACTTGGGATTGGGGCTCAGCCTTTCTTGGCTTTAGCTTACGAACCATCGCTTAATACCGATTTGCGTTTGTATAAAGCTGCTGAAAAACTTTTGAGATTGAAACCAATTCTTGAAGATGCTGATGGCACTCGGATTGCTGTTGTGGCTCCAATAATTAGTGGGCTCAGTGATACTCCTGTGCCGACAGAGGAACAGATGACTTCATTCGTTCAGGAACTCTCTCGTCAGGAAATAGCTGGACAATGGATGAATGCTCTCACAGAATTTGTGGCTATTCAGAACACAGAGATCGGTCGGCCACTTGATACCTCTATTGCAGCCGTTATGCGTATATATGTCAGCCCCAAACTTCCGGATGAAGAGCTGTTCATTAATACTTATCTGGCAAGATTATTTGGATTGATGCCGTGACCAGGGCTTGATGTTGTTAAGGTTATGTACTACTTAGCCGGAACAATAATACGAAATCCAACGTCGCAGGCTGGATTGCTGAATTCTACACTGTAATTGGTTGGATCAGTCAGGAATATGTATTTCGGCGGAGCCAAACAGGAACCGCCACAGATTACGGATTGCGTGCCGTTCCGGCACCATTCCCAAACGTTTCCGATCATATCGTAAAGGCCCTGAACGTTGGGCTTATTTGCACTATAGGTGGGCCAATAGGTGTTATATGTAGTTTCATTATTATGAACAACATTATCTGAGTTTGGCTCTAGCTTCTTGTTAGGTGTAAAGCCTATTGGCTTGACTGCTCCTACAGGTGCAGGTGGTGGAACATCAAAGGTGCCGACTTTGGAATTATAAGCATCCTTCGCAACTTTCCAAAGACCGGCTCTTACATGCGCGTAATTAGGAATCTCTGAATCATCATCCCAGGGTACTAACTTGTTCGAACCTGCTCTACATGCGTATTCATGCTGTGTAGCTGTAGGCAGTTGTGCGCCTAATGATTCAGCGTAAGATTGTGCTCCAAAGTAAGACACATAGGTCACAGGAACATTTGCATCTGCTTGAACAACCGTAAAAGTTTTTTGTGAGCTATTCCATTTTATCGCGCTGGGAGGGAGATCACTAGCCTTAGAAAATATCAAAGGTTTTGTGGGATCTGTTGGTTCTGTAAAGCATGACCATCCCTGTGGGTAACCTGCTGGATTTATTGCCCCTGTTGTTTCCAGAAACAGCCGATACTGAGCATTTGTTATTTCATGTGTAGCCATATAGAATGGCTCGGGATTACCAGGGCCGGCCGGGATGAATCTAAGTATTACTGTAGGGTCCTTCGTAGATCTGGCATATTTGGGCCAACCTGAGTTCACTTTGTCATTACTGTCAATTGAATGAAAGAAGTCTATCCATACTTTCTGTTTTTCGTTAACAGCTTTTCTTATATCCTCCCAGCCGTCTTTTAGTGTGACAGGCATCTTACTGTCGGCGTCGAAGATAGGCTCAAACTTAGGATGTAAATTATTTGATGCGAAAATCAATTGCTCGTTTTCCAACTCCAAGTGGTTACAGATCTCTGGTTTTAGACTTCTCTCTATTTCCAAAAGGTTTTCCCAATAATCGCCGGACTTATCAATCTGGTCTTTGTACAAGTTGATTGCAGGTAATGACTGCATGTTTTTGATTGTCACGTTGAGAGCATCAAATTTGCTCTTGAGAGCCTTAAGCTTATCAAATGATTCCCCAGCCTGCTTTCGATCCAGTTCTTTATTGAGAAGCCCCTCAATCTTGTCTGTTTTCTCATCCCAGGAATATTTTTTGCGAAGAATATTCTCAGGCTTTAACTTTCTATAGTATTCGACTTCTTTGCGCCAGGTCTGAATAATAATCCCAACGTTGTTCATAGTAATAGGCTTAAGAGACTTGTGGATATCGCTTTTGTCCCTGAAAAGATCTGTCCGAAATTGTGTTGGCCAGTCCGAGTCCGACACAAATTCTGCAATGTCTTTAGCAAGGCTTTCGAGAGCAATTATATCATTTAAGTTATCTTTTGCTGGCTGAAAGGCTTCGAATGCGATAAGTATTTCATCTTGGGATGCCTTATCTGCGATCTGTGTTTTATAGTCTTCAATTTTCACTTTTCTAAATATTTTTTCTCGCTTAGGGCCGTCTTCGTCAAGTTTACTTACAATAATAATCCGATTTCCCCCTTTGATTGTTGGCAGTTTTTCCCTCAAAATATCTTGGATTTCTTGTTCCTTTTTCCACTCTTCATCTGTATTTGGCCATTTTGGATCTGTAAGTTTGCCGAGCCTAATCCAGGCAGCGTATACGGCTTCGTTCTGAGACCCAGGATCGGTTGCTATCCTGCCAAGCCTATCTCTATCATCAGATTTTTCTATTTCTACAAGATTTTCAATTCTTTTAGTCAGTTCGGCAAGCGCTATATCGATTGGAGGATCTTTAGGTATTTTTTCTTCCCACTTTGACCATAATAAACGAATAGTCTCGTTGGTTGCCGGTAACTTCTGATCAAGAAGGTAACATGCATCGAGTCCGTCCTCGATTTTGTTAAACTCGTCCAGAATACCACCTAAGTCAACCTGTAACTGCTGAAATATGGAGAATTGCCTTTGTTTAAACTGCCTGAATGATGGCGCGTTTATATCTGGAATTTCATCCTTCAACTGAATATTTTCTACAATACTATTTATCGTTTTATTTTTCTCTTCGTCATATAGTTCTTTTAGTTTGCTGTTCCAGTCTTTTTCTTTCAATTCAGCATCAATTTGTGTAGGCAATTCTCTAATCAATTCTCCGTCTAATTTAACAAGGTTTTCTTTTGTGCCTTTCATTCTTTCCCGAAGTTCTCGGTACAGCGTTTTGTTCATGTCAAGTTTGTCTGCTGTATGTCCATTTATGGCTTTATCTCTCAATTCAATCCACTTTTCATTTAATGCTTCAGAAGAGGCGATTCTTGAGTCTTCGCTTATGCCTCGAAGCCAGTCTTCTGGTGCTTCTATCAAAGATATTGCTGTTTCGTTGATTTTAACAATAGCAGGTTGGAGGTCATTAATCTTTTTGTTAATCTGATCTTCTTCTTTTTTTATGCCTCTAAATTCTTCGAGTTCTTTTATATTTGGCAGCAGTTTATCCAGATTATTGGCACAATCCCGTGCAGGTTGAGGATTGTGCTCCTGGGCTTGTTTAATATTATTTCTAGTCTGTTTGACTAAATCATTGAGTTTGTCACGTGGATCAGAAACGAGATAGGAATAGGTTTTTGCTATATTAAGCCTTTTGGTGAAAGAATTTTCCGTTAGGGTTTCTTCAAAGTCGTTTCCATGATCATTAAGAAAAGTTGTTTTGTCGATCTTTTGCCAATCGAATTTGGCCAGTGTATCGGCTAAGCTATTTACATCTTGAAGTTCACGATGGAGGATATCCAGTTCGGCTTCTCCGCTGAGGATATTCCTGTCAGCAGAATCAAGTTTTAATTGGATATAGTCGGGAAATTTAGCAAGAATTGGATCGCCGGTGTCTATGATTTTTTTCTGTTTATCTTCGAATTCTTGCCAATTATCTGTTATAAAACTGGCAAGCTGTACGGCTGAGATACTTATCTCTTGCAGTTTTTCACCGAGGCTATCCAGATCGGCTTCTCCGCTGAGGATATTCCGGTCAGCGGAATCAAGTTTTAATTGGATATAGTCGGGAAAATTAGCAAGAGTTGGATTGCCAGTACCTTTGATAATTTCCTGGTTTTGTAGGAGTCTTTTCCAATTATCTTTAACAGATTTAGCGAGTTTACCGGCTGAGCTACTTATCTCTTGTAGCTTTTCACCGAGAGTGTCCAGATCGGCGGAATCAAGTTTTGATTGGATGTAGTCGGGAAATTTGGCAAGAGTTGTATTGCCGGTGTCTATGATTATTTTCTGGTTCTCTTCAAGTTTTTGCCAATTATTTTTGATAGAGTTGGCTAGTTTTCCACTCAACTGAATTCTATTCTGCAATTCATCATATAGGTTTTTGCTGAAGTTGTTAATGTCAAACTTGGTGGCGTCCTCAAGAACAAAATCAGGTTCTTTCTTAATGTAATCACTAAATCGAGTAAAAAGCAGATCACTCGAATTCGCAATGATTTTTTCATTGTTTTCAATCTCTGTCCAGCAGGACCTTATATCATCCAGACTGGGCTGAACCTGGAGAATTTTATCAACATTTTCAGCAATGTTCGGATCGGGTTTTATATCATCAACCAGTTTTTCCAGATATTTTGCAGATCTTTGCCAGCCTCGATCTTCGAACATAACGGAGACTTGTTTTATCTGCGCCAGTTCAGGCCATTTCTGGTACTCTTGTTTGTCCTGTGGCAAGTTTGGATCGAAGAATTTATAGGAGTTTGGATCAGATTCTGTGAAAAAGAAGTATTTAATAATTTCAACTGCTTTAAGTGCGGTATTAGTTTTCGACAGTGTAATATCATATTTGTCTAGGTCCTCTTGGTTCGTAATTGTTATTGTTAGATCCTTTACCAGGAGATTATTATCTGCCGCTACCTTATATGGGAAAGATGCTTTTTTATCGTTTATGATGTTCTCCACTATGATTTTCAAATGCGGATTTTTCTTCCATAATTCTTCTCGTTGATTTCTGTTAGAAACTAATTGTTGTCTAAGTTTTCCGATCCAGTCCTCATTCTCTGTTAATAACTGGTTCCAATCTTCCATTTTCCCGGCCTCGGGGACTGGCTTGAACAAAAAAATGATAGCAGCACCGACAATAACTACAAATCCTATAGCGACAAGCAAACGCCGAGTTGAAAGGACCGGTTTTATTTTTTTTAATCGAGCCAGTTCTCTAATGAGTATTTCAACGGTCATTGTGCCTGGCTTCATGTGGGAAACTAACAACCGATTGCACAGGTTTCTCCATTCTTGTGCCTGTTTTCCGAGTTTTGCCCACTCCTTTGAGTCAGGTGCTTGCCAACTGTCTATGGCAGGTGAAGGTCGGTGCATTACAAGTTGATAAATAAACTCGGCTATATCTCGCAGGTCGCCGTCCCAATGTACTGCTGTATCGATATGTTCGTCGGGTAACGGATCAGACAATACTATTGTCGTTTGCGAAATATCTCCTTCGCCGGCAATGAGAATATTAGTAGCTTTAAGGTTCCCGTGTGGCCGCCCGCATGCTTTTTTCAACTCGACCAGACCTTTTGCGACCGATTCAATAATCTTATTAAGAGCCTGTGCGGTAAGTTTTATATTAGTATCGATGAGTTGTTGAAGCGAACGGTCGTATTTATCTGTAGCGTAGAATGCTCCATCAGGGATTAAATCGCATTTATGAATGGGGGCCCAATATTGAGCGCCACTGACACTTGTTTTTTGTTGGACACGGGCGCTGTTAAGAAACAGGTCGGACTGGTTTTTTACTTGTTCTGTTTCCAGCAGTAGAGAGGATGGCTGAAAAACCTTAATAGCATATTTTGCTTCAGGACTCGCAGCAGTCCGACCACTATAGAGTACGGTAAATCCGCTGCGGTGAATCTCACGAACAGTCTGATAGCGGCCAAAACTTGCCATATATTGCCTGCCTTCTAAGCCGAAGGGGAGAGGTCTCACTCACAATTTTGGGAGGTCAAGCAGACAATACCCCCGCTTTCGATATTAATGTTGATCTTATTTTCAAAGAAAGGCCAGCATTCTGAGTTCAAAGCAGGGATTCGTAAGCGTCTGGCATCAGCATTACCATCTACATCCTCAAAAATACTGGGCAGGTCGGCCAAAATATATAAGTATTCAGCTTTCCTATTTTTCCATATACGCCGAATGGGATCTTTTTTATCGAGTTGTTGTTGACATGGCCCTTGTCCAAACTGCATCACATAAGTATAGTTCTTCGCACTTCTTCGCAGTTGGTTTTCTGGCTCCCAGTATTTCGTCATCGATTCACTATCCCAGCGTTCTTTGTCGGATTTGTTGACTCCCACCAGATGTACCTCCACGGATTTTTTGCAGATGTCATCGATTGCTTTAACATTAACTACCCGAATAATCAGCGGATTACTTTTGCAACCTGCTACCACCAGACCTAAAGCAAGTAATCCAAGCAATTGACTCTTAAATAATGCCACTTTCATAGTAAACTCCTAAAGATTTCTCAAAACTATTTGTCCAACATTTCATTTAGTTCAACAGCGTTACTGAAAGTTGTATATTTTCCACTATGAATGCTAATCTATATAAGGTATCTTTGGATCACACCGGAGATTTCCTGATTTGATTTCCAGTTTGTGACAATCAGGCTGCGAGTTTTTAATATCAATTTGTCCAAATCGGCAATCGTCCGTTCAAAAATTTTATGAAGCCCGCCCGGCTGGGCATCACCATAATCTTTGCACACGGCGTCGGGCCCTGAACCAGGGAACATCCGCAAAATTATAGCAAGTGTCGTCCACCACAACTCAGATGGGATGAAACTAAAAGCTTCTTCGGATGTGATTTTATCGAAGGTGAGATGGTGAGGCCCCAACGACTCAAACCATCGTTCATCTTTGTTGAACATATCAGTTATACGCATTTCCAGGCTGGTAGATTCATCATAATCGACTGCAATTTGTCGTGGAAGACTTAATGTTTCATCAAGAACAACAGGCAGACTGTTGGTATTATCAACAAGAAGAATCCTTAGGGCTATAACAGCCAGGGAGTACAGGTCACAAGGACTACTCAAAAGCGGTATAATCTCAAATAATACCTCAGGTATCGGTACCCCTGTTGCAGAGCGTAAATCCGAGACCTTTGTATCATCCATATTTTGAGCTACTGTTCTAAAACGCCATTCACCAGTCGCCATTGCTGAATCAGCTTCGAGACGAGCGTAAAGATTTATTTCGCCGCAGGCAAGATTAAGTCTAAACCAGACAAGATCATTTTTTGCCATATCGATGCGCTCATGGGTTGTAAACGTACCCTCAATAGTTGTAGTATCACTGGTATCTGGTAAGATTTGGCGTATACGAACAGATGCTCGTCCTTTTGTTGGTAGAGAGGTAACAAGCGGACGGTAGATTGACATTCCGCTTTCAAGTGCCGGTAAAAAGTATTGTAAGCCGCTCCCTTCTATTGCCAAAGGAATCGCATCGCCCGGGTTGCTAAGCGTTGCACTGGCCGTCCATAAAAAAGGCAATCCACATCCGGGTTCTCCAAGTTTAACTTGTATATTATCCGGACTAATATTAAGAAACGGTCGTTGAAGATGATATATCATAGAATGGACTGACGATACAACATCGGCAAGTAATCTTAGCTTCAGGTGTAATGTTTCAATCAATCGGTCGCATTGATCGTGAGTTTCCAGAAATAGCCGGCCATCGACACTCAAAACAGCTTCATCCTTCCTCAGTGCATTGAGTTCCTCGCCGAGGTCGAGTATAGAGCTTCCATGTTTTAATCCGTCCCATGCGGCTCCGCTTAGAATATCGATAAAAGTTTCCAACCCAATTGGGATATACTTCTTTGCAAGTATCAAACCCGCTCCTGGATTCAACGGGACGATATGACCGGAGTCTCCACAAATTTCGGACAGTGATTTTGTGGAAGCATTTGTCGGTGCTCCAGACGTAACGGGTACGAATTGTGACTCTATGCCTGACTCTGGAATGTACAAATAGCGATGTAGCGAACCTGCATAGCTCGGCAAATTCTTTTGCTGGAGCAGACCTTCATCAACACACAGCTTCCAATGGGCCCCGGAATCGGTGTCTTTGGGATGGATCGGTGAACGTGTAGTAATATTCAGGAATGTCGGAAGCGGATTTTGAGACTCCCAGCCGATTTTTACTATTGCCGCTCCATCGAGATGTTCAAAGGCCTGAGATTGTTCATACCAGCGATTATCCAGGGATGTGTTTGAAAGAGACTGACACGCCGCCGAGGCTGTATGAATAAGAGATTCAGTATTCTGAATCCATAGTTCAATCCAGTCTAATACCCGGCTGGAAGCGTCTATGATACATCCTAAAAATACTTTAGCATCCATTGTGTCCCTAAGCATAACAAGGTGAGCGCCTACAGGGTCAGGATTGGGCTTTACAAGAGCGCATATCTTGATAGTGGCAGTTTTTTGGTCCTCGGCGACGGGAATAACAATATAACCCTCGGGCACCTTTGTAAAACCACTGTTTGATTCGGAAGAAGACACAGGCTACTCGTTTTAATAATAATCGGTTCAATATTATTTTACATAATAACCCACTCGCCCAAATGGCTGCAAGTATCTTTTTTAAGGATCTTTGAGGAAAATTCTACGGTGTAATACAATGCTGTCAAGGGGAATTCGATATTACAAAAGTGGTTTTTGGAATTGTTATTGGCTGGCAAGAAGATAAAAAACCATCCTTTCGCCTAAAATTGAACTATTTCAAGAATTCATGCGTACTTTTGAGGAAAGATTTCGAGGTCAATGAGGCTTCCGTGCCAGATGCCCTCAAATCTGCCGCGAAGGCAGGCCTCCCACCGTGACTCCAAATCCAACTGATCCAGGACTTCCTTGCCAACAGGTTGAGTTAGGTTCAAGCCGCGACACCAGCGAATGCCGGATGAAAACTCAGCTTTGGCTTGCTGCCAGTGAACTTGTGCAGAATCCGGATTGGGTAAAGTGACTTCGTCCAGAAATTCCTTTTCAAACTCATCCGGCTCGCTACCATCTTCAGGAGGCACTTGGACTTTTTGGTCGGACTCGATATCTGCTCCAGTAATTTTGGTAAATGCCGCTCCTGCCGCTGTGGCGGTTAACTGGTCCTCACTTTTCATGCCTTCCAATAGTGTTTCTAAAACGCCCGGATGGCCAAAAGCGCCCAAAGCTCGGAAACGCTGCGGCCCAAGCTCAATTGCCTTAGCAATAGATAAAATCAGGTTCAGGTCAGAAGGATTGCCGAGGATTGTCAGAAGGTGAATTGCGTCCCAATTATTAGGCGAAGGCTCATCACTAAGTTTACGGCAATGCTCCAGCACCCATGGCTGTCTTGTCCATGTCGCCGCGTGCAAAGCTTCACTGCGAACAGATTGGTC
>CAZIAN010000104.1:0-1126 GCA_964537355.1 uncultured Pirellulales bacterium
ACAAATTGAAAAGCCCCCACGATGTGGAGGAGGCTAATGTTAAGACTCCCGCAGGGGCTTGAAAACTAACAAACGTAAAAAAGCCTAAAATACGTCCGGCCTATATATCAACATCCATGATTAGAAAAATTGCCTCGTCTTTCTGAGTCGCACTGACAATTCTCGGTTGTCCCGGCCGAAGAACAACTTCACTGGACACCTCAAATTGTATTACCCTATCTTCTTGCTCCTCTGCTTCTCTTTCTGAGGCTAAACTACTTTCAGAGGCGATTTGTTTGAAGTCAAAACTGACTGCTATCTTGTCCACACTAATAATGCGAGGCGTAGCCCGAAACGAAATGTTAATTTGGCTATTCTTATGTACGCCGGCCTCATCTTCGGAATCCTTTCTCTTTACTACTTCACTTTTCTCTGTGTTTATTTCTGCGGAAGATTCATTCCTCACGGCTAACTTGACAATAGAGACCATCTCCCCGCCTTCATCTTCACGAATAATCCCCATAATTCTGTCCAAAGGTATCGAGTTAAGATTCACAGTGCCCGGCCCGCCGGTGATTTCCTCCAGCGCTTCAAGTTCAACTGCCACTACAGATGCCTCTACGGAAATCGTAGCACCGGCAAACCGTTCCTGGGCATCAATCTCAGCATCCTCTGCCACTAAGGTATTGCCTGAAGACACAAAGTAAATGAGCATTACGACCGATACGATTCCAATAATACCTTTCAGTTTGTTTACCATGATTCTTTCCTTTCATAATTACCAAAAGCTCTATCAATATAAATCCGTCTCGTTTACACATGGTGCTTACCCTTCTCTTTCAAAGAGAAGAAAGGAGTTTCGCTGGTATGCTTATCTTTTGAAATTATAACACACTCGGTCGTGGTAATACAACCTATTGGCGTTTTTTTTTATCTGTAGTTGAGAGAACACACACTTAGTGCCAATCGTATTATATTATTGGATGGAACCAAAATGGGTTGGGGTTGAGTTTTTCCACTTCCTCCTTCCTCTACCCCAGCCCAGCTTGCATTAATATCCCATCATACCTCAGATACCCTTCGGCTTGAGTTTGGCCATTCTATAGTGATAAAACACCTCTCAGAGTAGTCCTATAGAAAATCCTGA
>CAZIAN010000104.1:1226-2649 GCA_964537355.1 uncultured Pirellulales bacterium
ACTGAAAGCGGTGACATCAAGGCGGTTGACTCGGTAGATATTAAGTCCAAGGTGGAAGGGCGGGCGACGATAGTCAGCATTATACCTGAAGGTACGAATATAACTCCGAAAGATGTAAATGACGGCAAGGTGCTGGTCGAGATGGATTCTTCGAAGTTGACCGAGCAGCTTTCGCAAAGAGAAATTGAGCTTTCTACTGCCGAGGCAAATTTCTCCGATGCCAAAGAGTCATTTCTTATCCAGAAAAAACAAAATGAAAGTGACGTTACCGCAGCACAGTTGAAGGTGGAATTTGCTCTGATGGACTTTCATAAGTATCTGGGAGAGGACATTGCACAGGAAGTAGTTGATAAAATGGTCCGTGATCCCAATATAAATCCTGATCTGACATCGCTGATTGATGATCCCAACAGTTTAGGTGGAGAGGCCTCGAAGCGAATTGATACATTAAAAGATGCTATTCTTCTTGCTCAGGGAGGTTTGGAAAAAGCTATTGATATATTAAAAGGGACCCAAAAGCTTTATGATGCGAATTACGCATCAGAGCTTGATTTGAAAAGTGCCAAGCTGGACGTTGACAGGTATACGGTTCAAGAGAAAGCGGCTTTGAAAGATTTAGAATTGTTCAGGCTTTATGATTTCCCCAAGGAAGCCCGGACATTTCTGAGTGACTATTATGAGGCTAAGCTGGAATTAGAGCGAACAGAGGCACGTGCCCGGGCGCAACTGGCCCAGGCCAAAGCCAAGCTTACGAGCGCCGAAGCAACGTTCAATATGCAAACAAAGCGCCTCGAAAAACTCCACGACCAGATTAAAGCTTGCATTATTAAGGCCCCCGCTCCGGGTCAGGTTGTATATTGGTCGAGTACCCAGCAGTGGGTCAGGTACAAAATTGAGCAGGGGGCGGAAATACCTGAAGGCTATAAGATTATTACGATACCTGATGCGTCACAAATGAAAGTCGAGGTCAAGATTCACGAGACCTGGATAGACAGAATTGAGCCGAACCAGCCCGCA
Organism: uncultured Pirellulales bacterium; assembly: GCA_964537355.1. Lineage (GTDB taxonomy): Bacteria > Planctomycetota > Phycisphaerae > Sedimentisphaerales > Anaerobacaceae > NIOZ-UU13. The sequence continues at coordinate 2,244 of CAZIAN010000104.1, forward strand.
AAGATATCAATTGCAGCTTTTGCAAATGAGGTCTTTACCGGCAAGGTGCTGAAAAAGGCGCCACTGGCTGATCCCGAGCGATGGATGAACCCTGACCTTAAAGTTTACGTGACAGATGTGGGCATCGATGGAATGAATGATTCTATCAAGACCGGTATGTCGGGGAAAGTTGAAATTCTTATTGATGAGCTGAATGACGTTCTATACGTGCCTATACAATCGGTCGTCACGGTGGACGAAAAAGAGCTGTGCTATGTAAAGACAGGCGGCCGTACGGAGAAACGTGAGGTTAAAACAGGTTTGTTTAACGATGATTTTGTCGAGATAAAAAGTGGTTTGACTGAAGGCGAGGAAGTGTTGCTTAATCCACCGAGGTGGACGGCAACGGAATCAAAAAAGGAAACAA
>CAZIAN010000104.1:2749-6871 GCA_964537355.1 uncultured Pirellulales bacterium
GAAACAAAATTAGATAGCGAAGAAAAACCTTAAACGTTGATTATGATGCGACTTGTTAGAATTAAAAGGACGGCGAAGTTAGGCTTCAAGAGCTTATGGATGCATCGGCTGCGCTCTGTTCTAACTATGTTGGGTATAATTTTTGGCGTTTGCTCTGTGATTGCTATGCTCGCTATAGGCGAAGGGGCCAGCCAGGAATCCCAGGCGATGATAGCACGGCTTGGCAGTATGAATTTGATTATTGAAACGGTCGAGCCCCCTCAGGAACGAGCTGATGCCGGCGGAGAGCAAAATAGAATGAACGCCTACGGCTTGACCTACAAGGATGCCGAGTCGATTCGAAATACCCTGCACGATGTCGAGGTCGTTGTTCCGATTCGCGAGATAGACCAGGAAGCGAGATATGATAGAAGAAAAGTGGGGATTAAAATCATAGGCTCTATCCCATGGTTTACTGAGATTTCGCCTCTTCATGTGGTTCATGGTAGGTTTTTAAGCAGTATCGATTTACACCAGCAACGCAGCGTATGTGTGGTCGATGAACAGCTTGTCAGCGGCCTGTTCGGATTTGTGGACCCACTCGGAAAAGATGTTCAGATACAGGGGAATAGCTACCGGGTTATAGGTGTGTCCGGGGCGGCATCTGTAAAGGAAAAGAAGAATGGTTTGGGCAATACTATGCCTGCGACATCCGGTTCCGATAGTAGTGCTTCCGGCAGTGTATATTTGCCGTTAACAACCGCAAAAACCCGATTCAGTGAAATACAAGCCAGCTTTAGCGGCGGCAAAGAAAATATAGAAAAAGTAGAACTCCAAAAGATTACCGTCAAGGTTAAATCAACCGACCAGGTGATACCGATGCGGGATATTTTGGATACCTTGCTGACACGTCTTCATAAAGATAAGAAGGACTACCGTATAATTGTTCCGCTGGAACTGTTGCGCCAGGCAAAACAAACCCAGCGTATTTTCAGCATCGTCCTCGGTTCAATAGCTGCAATTTCACTTCTGGTCGGTGGCATCGGAATTATGAACATAATGCTCGCTACCGTCAGTGAGCGAACTCGTGAGATTGGTATCCGCCGTGCCCTCGGTGCGAAGAAGCGTGACATCATCATTCAATTCCTTTCTGAAACTTTAATCTTAACATTATCCGGAGGTATATTGGGGCTTGCCTTGGGTTCTCTTCTGCCATTATTGGTAGAACATTTCGGTAATATGCCTACAGTCATTACGGGTAGCTCTATGGTGTTGTCCTTCGGAATCAGTGGTGTTATAGGTGTAATCTTTGGCTTATATCCGGCCTATCGTGCGGCCAATATGGACCCGATTGAATCCTTGAGGCATGAATAGACCTCTGTAAAGTGTTGAAACGGTCATCAACACTCCATAGTTAAAAAACAAATCCACACTACTCGAATCCATTAATCATTTTCCATGATCCTACCCTCAAGACCAGTTCGCTACTTAAATGGCCTCTCCACTACCGATCTTGACTTCAATGGAAAATGGCCAAACTCAAGCCCAAGGGTATCTTAAAAAAACTCCGTCAACTTAGTTAATATGATATTTGTAAAAAGTTATCAAAATATATTCATTTTTCGGCAAAAAAATGATCTTTAATAGGACTCGATTTAGACAAAATCAACATCTGTGGAGTCAAAACAGTGTAATAATGTCACCTGAAAACCAGGGTGTTTTCCAGCTCCTGAAAAAGGTGGCTTGGGCGCTCCATACCGCTCCTATTCCTACGGCGACGTAATGCTGCTTGTCTGACCTGAAAGAACCGGCTCCTGTGATTACAGAATCCTTCTTGCCAGCGGCAGTCTCTTGATAACGTTGGTGAGCCTGGGACACTCGAAGGGGTTAGCAGTAAAGCGTAGGAGAATGAGGACGGTTCGGATCATGTGAATTTAACCCGCCTTCGCGAGATCGAGGAAAACGATGATCGAAGGATTGCCGACGGGTGTGTAATGGCCGGTGAAGACTAAGCCGCCCGTTTTGCGATCCACGCGGAAGACGGCGATGTTGTCGCCTCGCTGATTACAGGAGTAAAGGAACTGGCCGGTGGGGTCGAAATTGAAGCTGCGTGGGTAGTTCCCGCGCGTCCATTCCTCCCCGACAAAGGTCAGGGCGCCGGTGGCGCTGACGGAAAAGATCGCGATGCTGTCGTGCAGACGGTTGCCCGCATAGAGAAACCGGCCATCGGCAGAAACCATGATCTCAGAGCAGAAATTGCTACCAGCGAATCCGGGCGGCAGACTGGAGATGGTTTGCCGCGCGGCCAGCCGCCCCTTCCGGGCATCATAGTCAAACATGACAATGTTTGAACCTTCCTCCTGAAGGGAATAGAACCAGCGCCCATTCGGGTGGAAGAAGAAATGCCGCGGCCCGTCTCCAGGCGGTAGCGAAATCGCGGGGGGGGCATTCGGAGTGAGCATGCCCTTCTGGTCATCGAACTTCCAGACGAAGATTTGATCCAGGCCCAGATCGACATGCAGAACGAAACGCCCCGAGGGATCGGCCTGAATCATGTGTGCATGAGTTCGGTCGTGCCCGCTGAAGGCAAAGGTTCCCGGCGGAGCGTTCGTGGCCTTCTTCGGTCCCAGCGTTCCCACATCCTTCTTGATGTCTGTAGCGATACCCAAACCGCCATCGGGCAGAATCGGCAGCACGGCCACCGAGCCGCCAAAATAATTGGCCACCAGCAGGAACTTACCCGAAGGATGCACGCTCACATAGGTTGGTCCGGCACCGCCGGAACGGACGGTGTTGAGCAGTTTCAACTGCCCGTCAGCGCGGTTGATGGCGAAGGCGCTGACCGTGCCCTCGTTGCCTTCGCCCACCCGGTCCGTCTCGTTGGCGGAATACAGGCGGGTCCCGGCGGCATTCAAAGCCAGGCAGCTCGGACTCGTCCCCAGCTCATAGACGCTGCGCGGTGTCATGGCCCCGGTGGTGCGATCCACCTGGAACAGGTGAATACCGCGTCCATTTCCGGGAGGCAAATCCACCTGCGTCGCCGGCATGTCACGGAGCGGCGAACTGAACGTGCCCACATAGGCCATGAGCGGCGCCTTGGCTTCGGCCGATTGCGCCGTAAGCAGGCCTGCCATCAGCGGTATGCCGCCTGCTGCCAGCGCGGAGAAGGATTTCAAAAACGAGCGCCTGGAAATTCCCAGCGGAATCACGTTGGAAGGATGCTGCAGGGTTTGGTGAACGGCAGGAGTAAGCAGCATGAGCGGTCGAGACAAACAGCGTGCGGTTCGTCGGCGCGCTGGCCGATGGACTAACACTGATAAGCATTTTGATTTAACAACCATACTAATGATTATACGCCCGAGGGAAAGGAAAATCAAGGTGTTTTCCATCGCATAAGAAAGGTGACTTTAATGGCCTGTTTTCTTGCCTTTGTCGTTAACGCCATCATTAGTGCTGGTCCTCCAATTAGGGACAAATCCGAACTAAGCTATTGGCCATGGGATCATTCCAATTTGTCATCAATCCTCTTTAAACGTCTTGTTTGGCCCTTCAACTTTTTCTCTTACCTTGTTACGGATTTCGGGTCCTATGTCGGGCGAGGGCATCCCATTACTTAAACAGAAACATGGTTGGTTTTTCGGGGGCGAGTTTGATATTGTAGGTGATACTCCAGGTATCTTGGGCGGGATTATAATCGGTCTGCCAGAAGTCATTGCCGTGTACGGCCTGATCAAAGGGGATGGGCTCGCCGTTGACGATTCGATACAGGCGCAAGCCGACACTCGACTTCAATCCTTCAAACCGCATTGGGACCGCACCGATGCCGCCTTTGATCGACACCGTGACCTCCGGTTTTTCCACATGGATGACGAGAGGGTAGTTCCGGATCGTTCGGCCACCTGTGACTTTGACTTCCAGGTCATTGCCTATGGCCTCTCGATAGGTTGTTTTCCATGACGTTGGATTCTTCGTAAGATGCGTTCGAAATGCCTGGTTCGGCCCGTAATAATCGTCGGCCACGCGCGGCAGCGTGATCAAATCCAGATCCAAAGCAATCCGATCTCCTCTGCTGAAGTCAGTGACCCCTGCCGGTGGCAGAAGCTCGATGTCGAGGTTGGCAGGGCCGGCACTGAATACCGGGGC
>CAZIAN010000104.1:6971-12312 GCA_964537355.1 uncultured Pirellulales bacterium
CCGGTGGCAGAAGCTCGATGTCGAGGTTGGCAGGGCCGGCACTGAATACCGGGGCGCTGATGGTTGGATGCGTAAAGGTCTTGCCGCCAATATGCGCCTGGAAATCCCTGATGATTAAGGCACGATAACCAGTGCCCCAGTTCCGGTCGGATGTTTGTACCGCTCCCGGCAGGGCCACCCACCAGGGAGCTGTACCGGTTAGTTTTACCTTGTCTAAAAAGAGCTGCTTCTTCTTGAGTGTTTCGGGGACATCCAGGTTTTCGATGCATCCGTCACTGTTGCCGTAGGCTATGTGAGGAGTGGCGTAGTGACTGGTTCTGCCCAGTTTAAACAGCCATATTCTTTGAGCGGACACATCACGGGTAAACCGATAGCTCAGTGACTGGAAGGTACGACTGTAATCATCCGTACGCAGGGTTTGAATGCGGGCCTTGAAATCGACTTCCTGGTTCTTACCGTAATACCCTTCGTATTTAACATTAGTCAAACAGGGACCCTGTGAGAGATACGCGGTCTTCAGATTGTTTTGAAAATACTTTTCTTGGCTATCATCTCTTATATTTAACCAATCGCCACCCCAGCCGGCATCTGTCCAGCTCCACTTTTTCCCGTCGACGCCATTACGCGTCATGAGCATGCGTATGTCCGTGATTGCCACATCTACGAGACTCATGTCCACATCAAAACAGATAGTCTCACCCCAGCAACCGATGGCCAACTGGTCCCAGCGTCCGTGTCCGCCGTAACCAATCAGGCTTAACTGTGCATGGCTGGCAGAGGGCAAGGTGCCATAGAAGCCGTAAATCACGCGTAAGAGATAGGTGGTAGCTTCTTTAACCGGCAGCATAGCGTAGGCCATCAGATAACTGCCCATGGGCTTGTAATGCCAGTTTTTACTCAACTGTATGGGGATACCTGTGGGTCGACCGTCTTCGTGGCACAGTATCGGACACAGGCCCGTAATATTGGCAGGCGGGCGCATGTCGAGCAGAAATGGGACCGGATCATTCGCATTTGAACCGTCTATGGTAATCTTAAATTCGTCATAGTGACGGATGTCAGTATACCCGGTTGGCCAGTTTCGTTTCAGACGGTTCACTGAAGCGACATAGCATTGTTTAGTTCTATCAAAATGAACCGGAAAACGCTGACCGTTTTCACCGGTCACACTGATATTAGCCGAAGGAACCGGACTGGTAACAGGAACTCGGCAGGTCATGGAAACGCTCTTTTTCTCATCCTGTTGCCAGAGTCCTTCGACCTTCTCTTCACGGCTCCATGTCCCTGCCTCACTTTTAAGGCCCAATCGCAGGATGGCATGTTTACAGGGATGAACAGGAGAGATACTCAAATTGAATGTCAGGCTGGCAGGCCAGGCAACCACATCCAAAACGGCATCACAGCCAAGTTGTTCACCCGTAGCGTTTCGCAAGTCGAGTTCGAGAAAGTCGTAATGCTGTACATAACGCCCCGATTCCCACATACGCACATCCTGAAGATGCTTAACGCCTTTCTCTTTACCTGCTTTGCAGGTGTGGGCACGGTAGCTGATGCCATCGACGTCCACTTCAATCAGCAACTGCGCAAGCGGAAGTTTCTTCAGTTTTTCAGCTTTGTGAGCCAGTGCCTGCTCATAGCCGACAGGATTGGCAAGCGTGCCGAATCGAACCTTGCTAAAATCAGCTAAATCGAGAGTAAAGCCATACCGGCTGGTTTCAATACCGAATATATCGGCACTATGGTCATTCACATTTTTTCGCCACCCATTGGGCCAGCAACTAAAAGTGTAAGCACTGCCGGAAGCACACAGCTCTAATGCGCATATCCCAACCAACAGTAACACTACAGTCGTTTTTTTCATGAATGATCACTCCACGAGCGTAAAATGAATGGCCTTGAAGCTGCTTTGAGCTTCATCAACTGCTCGCCCCACATCTCATCCATCTGCTGAATGCTGGTGCCCTCTACGGTCCCTGCGATTACCAGTATAGCCAATGCAACATAGGCAAGCGTCACTTGTCTCATTTTATCCATTTGTTAGGGCCCCGGTCTTTTTGTGGTTCGTTTACTTGGGTTGTCCCGTTCGTAATTTCGAAAAGCAATGGGCCGGGGGTTCTGTGGGAAGGCTTTGCTTCCAGGCTAACACTTTCTTTGTCAATGCCTCCACAACATCAGGATTACCTTGCGCCACGTTGGTCGTCTCTGCCCAATCGGCTCGGACGTCATAGAGTTCGGTGCGTTTGAGTTCCCGGTTGACCAGCAGTTTCCATCGGCCGTCTCGAATTCCCAGGTGAGGCCACAGGTAAGGTGGTCCGTGACCGCCACGCCATTCCCAGTAAATTGGCCGAGTTCGCCTGAACGACTGTCCTTTGAGCACCGCCACGATGCTATAACCGTCCAGTTTGAGATTGGCTGGCAATGGTTGTCCCGCAAGTTCTAGGAACGTGGGAAAGAGATCAACAGCAGTAAGAACTGAAGTTCGATCAACCCTGCCCTTCGGGATCACCCCCGGCCAGCGGGCAATGAAGGGAACACGAATGCCCCCGGCAAAGAGTGACCGTTTCTGACCCTTGAGACCAGCCGTCTGTCCGACCGAATAGTACGTACCCAGACCAGGACCGGTGGAGTTGTCATCAGTAGCTTTGCGCTTACCGGTCCATTCCGGCCCATTGTCGGATGAGAAGATCACCAGCGTATTTTCATCGAGTCCAAGCTCCTTTAATGTGCTCAAAATGGATCCGACACCAGCGTCAGCTTCGGCTACAACAGCGGCATAGACTCGTTGTTGTTCGTCGAGATGCTGGTATTGTTCCAGGTATTCTTCCAAGGGATAGTGCGGCGTATGCGTCTCATGCAACCACACATTGATGAAGAAAGGCTGGTTCTTATGACGATGGATGAAATCAACCGTTCGCGGGCACGTCTCGGCTGTCCTGATCTGCACGCCCGGAACGTTGAAAGCGCCATATTCATCATATCCGTATTCCGTTGGAAGCGGCGCGTCCGGGACATGACGATTTGTGAGATGCCACTTGCCAAAATGTCCCGTGATATAGCCCGCTTTCTTGAGAAGCTTGGGAAGCAGCGGTAGCCTGGGATCCAGCCAGTCAGGCATCCCCGCCTTCTGATGGTGTTCCACTGAGGCAAAATGCTGGTGAATACAATGTCGCGCTGGGAACTGACCCGTCATCACCGCCGTCCGACTGGGCGAACAAACAGGATTGTTGACCGTAAACTGTTGAAAATCGGTTCCTTCATTTGCCATCCGATCGAGATGGGGCGTTTTGCAAAAAGGACTGCCATGTATGCCTAAGTCCCCATAACCCCAGTCATCAGCAAAGATGAAGATGATGTTGGGCCGCGACTTCATCGGGATATTTCTGAGGCCTTGGGCTGTCGACAACCGGCCACTGATAACAGACGCTGCTCCTGCAGCTACACCTGCCCTCAGTAAATCTCTTCTACCTATCATTTCATTGCTCCTCAGTGTCAGTAATCATCATTCTAAAAAAGCCCAGTAAGAGCAACAATAACAGATTATCAGCCTGTGTACAATATCTCTGGCGAAATAGAACTGGGTCGTCTGGCAGATTCATAGGAATTGTAGTGTAAACCTATTTAGATAATACATTATCTCAACAGCATCTATATGCACCTCAGAAGAAAGGGGTCTGTTAAGGTTCCAATAAGGATGCTGCAATATCCCGAAGTATTATATGAATTGACATTCGTGGAGACATTTTAGAGACATAATGTCACTCGGAAATCAGGGTGTTTTCCAGCTCCTGAAAGAAGTGGCTTTTCGAAGAATTTTGACGTTCTAAGGCTCACTAAAATGGGTTCAGTTATTGAGTAGCAGACCACATTTTGATAAAGCGGAAGAATATATGCTGCATTATTGTCGGCATGTTACGTGTTAAAACATATTAGCCACCATCTTTACTTGTGCTCAGTTGTTGGGTATTAGTCGACAAACCTTGCCCTGAGTGGTGGGGCTCGTCTATATCAGCATCCCAAGTGGTTACAAAATTGTATATAAAAATTGAAGTAATTGACAATAATGTAGATGTCTTTATTCCTGGCTAACACATTTTTTTATCCATAAGTGTCTTAATATAAGGATATTATGTTCATTTCATGACGCCTCTACAAATTTGGCATGGCTATTGCATTAAATAAAGAGATTGTCTTCTGGAAAATTGTTGCACAATCCACAGATGAAGCAATAGAAAGATGGGATAGAAAATGATAAGAATAAAGAAGAAGGGATCTTTGTGTCCCAAAGGATTGATTGTAGTTTCAGTTGTATTTTGGGTGTTGGTTTTGTGTACGGATGCCCATGCGTCCGGCCAAGAACCCGCCATCGATTCTGGTGCAACAGCGTGGATGCTCACGTCCACAGCCCTGGTTCTTTTAATGGTTCCGGGGCTGGCAATGTTCTATGGCGGGCTGGTAAGAACCAAAAATGTTCTTGGTACAATGATGCACAGCTTCGTGGCGATGGGTATTATGACCGTGCTTTGGGTAATCTGTGGCTATTGCATGTGCTTTGGCAAGAATGTGTTGGGCGGTTGGTTCGGATGGGACTGGTCCTACTTGTTTCTGCATGGGATTGACGAAAAAATCCTTGACGCAGGTGTTCCGGAGTATGTCTTCGCCATGTTCCAGGGCAAATTTGCGATTATTACTCCGGCACTCATCGCAGGAGCCTTTGCAGAGCGTGTATCGTTCAAGGGCTATTGTATCTTTATTGCTCTTTGGGGTTTGTTGGTATATAACCCTTTATGTCACTGGGTGTGGGCGGAAGACGGATTCCTCTATAATCTCGGAGCTGCCGGAGCGATTGACTTTGCCGGTGGAACTGTTGTGCATATTTCGGCGGGGGTCAGCGGTTTGGTTGCGGCCATCATGCTTGGTTCACGCAGAGGCCATCCCAAAATCGTAATGAGTCCGAATAACCTGGTCATGACGATGATGGGTGTGGGACTGTTGTGGGTCGGGTGGTTCGGCTTCAACGCTGGCAGCAGTATCTCCAGCGGCTTAGTGACAGCCCAGGCGCTGACTGCGACACAGGTTTCGGCTGCCTCCGGCGCTCTGACGTGGACATTGATTGAACTCTGGCGTCAGGGCAAAGCTACGGCCCTGGGGTTTGCCAGCGGGGTATTGGCGGGTTTAGTGGCAATCACGCCGGCCGCAGGAGTAGTCAAGCCGGCCGGGGCGTTGATCTTAGGAGCTGTCGCGTCCATTTGCTGTTACCAGGCGATTCTTTTGAAGGATCGCCTTGGTTACGACGACAGCCTTGATGCATTTGGCGTGCATGGCATAGGGGGAATTGTCGGGG
>CAZIAN010000105.1:0-12222 GCA_964537355.1 uncultured Pirellulales bacterium
CAAGAGCAGTCTCGTCTTACGTTTGTCTGACCTTCGTGCGAGTTTATTTGCTTTGGGGTGGCTGCTTTCTCCGGATAACTGGCACCAGGTCATAATCAGTCTTTGGACAGATTTCAAGGAAAACGCCTTGGCGTATCTGGCAGTCTTGCTAATTATAGTTTCGTTGGTCGTGCTTCATCCAAAAGCGCATGGGGCTGTTGAAATTATCTCAGGGCGGGTCCGTCAGGTGCAGACCGACAGCTTCCTGCATACGCTAAAGACACTCGGGCTTACGTTGTTCCTGGCTTCTACGTGGCCCATAATCTTAGTTTTATTTCAATGGCGTTTTTCTTCGAATGTTTTCGATGATGACTTCTCTGAAGCGCTGGCTTCAGGTTTCCGGGCGCTGGTGCCGGTTGTTTTCATGTTGGGCTTTCTTCGCCATTTCTCAATGCCGCACGGTCTGGCTCAGGAGCATCTGCGCATGCGTAATGAGCCACTGTCTTTCTTTCGACGGCTGCTTGGCTGGTACTTTCTTCTGGCGATTCCAGTGGTATTTTTAGTCGAAGTCATGCAGGCCCAGCAAACCAACGAACAATGGTATAACTCAGCGGGCCGTTTGTTCTTTATTGTCGGTCTTTTAGCGCTTGCTTTGTTTCTTTTTATCCTGCTGAGCCCAACGGGTACGCTGATGAAACCCTATCTTAAGCAGAGACACGGCGGCTGGATAGAACGTTTGTGCTATGTCTGGTATCCGCTGTGCTTCTGCCTCCCTGTGGTTTTTGTCATCTTGGCGGGGATGGGCTATTTCTACGCGGCCCGGCAGCTCTCTGAGAAGCTCATTTTAACAATCATCCTGATATTGCTTGCGATCATGGCCCGGGCCATGTTTGTCCGCTGGTTAATGGTTGCGCAACGCAAGCTTGCTCTGCTGGAGCGACAAAAACGCGAAGCCGCGGAACAAGAACAGCAGAACCAGGGAGAATCTGCTTCGGCAAAAGAATCTCAGCAAAGCAAGGCAAAAGAATCTCAGCAAAGCAAGGCAAAAGAAGATACCTCAATTTTTCAGATATCACAGCAAACCCGCCGACTGATCGATGCGATTACGGTATTTTTGCCTATCGGTGGAATCTGGTACGTCTGGAACGATGTCTTACCAGCTCTTGGAGAACTGGCGAAAATCGAGCTTTGGAAAATGAGTGCCGAGGAAATCGTAACTCTCGGGTCAGTGGCGATGGCATTGTTTCTGGCGGTATTGACCGTGATTATTACACGGAACGTTCCGGGTCTGCTGGAGATTATCGTGTTGAGACGGTTGCCACTTGATCGCGGCGTGCGCTTTGCGATAACGACTCTCTTCCGCTACACACTCGCCGTTATTGGAATGGTTCTGGCTTTCGGTAAAATTGGGATAGGCTGGTCAAAGGTTCAATGGATTATAGCCGCGATGACTGTCGGGCTGGGTTTCGGGCTGCAGGAAATATTCGCCAACTTCGTTAGCGGTCTGATTATACTTTTCGAGCAGCCGATCCGTGTGGATGATACCGTAACAATCGGCGAGGTTACAGGGAAAGTAACCAAGATAAGAATCCGGGCAACCACCATTCGCAGATGGGACCAGCGTGAGCTTGTTGTGCCGAATAAGGAGTTTATTACAGGTCATCTGATAAACTGGACATTGTCCGACAACATTCTGCGCCGGGAGTTCCTCGTGGGTATCGCTTATGGTTCGGACACGGCCAAAGCTGAGCGGATTCTCTATGAGGTTGCAAAAGCGAACCATCTGGTATTGAAAGAACCGGAACCGACGGTTATTTTCAAAGCCTTTGGGGATAACAGCTTGGAGTTCGAGCTGCGCGTTTACATTTCAGGTATAGATAACTATGTTCCGGTCTGGCACAGTATCAACTTTGCTATCGATCAGGAGTTCCGAAAGGCCGGAATCGAGATTGCATTTCCTCAGCATGATATTCATATCCGCTCTGTTAAAAACAGCATACCTATCGACAATAAAATAATACAGCAGTAACCTTCAAACGTTTTCTGAACAAACCTTACATTTGAACCTTGATTTTGATACATTAACATTGGTTCTGGGGCCGGTGAAATATTGAGGAAATCCATCATATTCCGGGTGTTTTTTTGAAATCCGGCTTGATTCAGAAGAGCCGGCCCGCTATAATTAAGACCACAATTCATCACTTTTTTTAGGGGATTATTGCTATGGTTAAATGCGCTAAGGAAAACAGAATTCTTCTTTTGGTATTGACTATTTGCCTTTTTTTCACCCTGACGATTTCAAGCGGCTGCAAGAAGAAAGAGCAATCTGAAGAAGCTCGACAGGATGTTCCTGCGGAAAAAACAAAACACATTTCCGCATCAGGGCAAACTGATACGACCGAGAAGATTAATCTACGGATTTTGTATGCTGGCCTGCCGAATACTGATCGTGCAAAGGATTTCGTAGATTTTTTGACCAAACACTTCAAACAGGTCGAGACCACCGACTACAATACTTTTACGGGGGAAGAGGCAGCCGATTTTGACGTTGCTATTATCGACTATGATGGCGTAGAATTCAGATCTCCGAGGCCGAATGTTTCACGCCAATACACCGGTGCTGCGGTGACAATGGGAGTTCCAGGTGCTTTTGTATGCTCAAGACTCTCCCTTAAAACGGGTTATTTGTGAAACTGCATGGCAGATGCGGCTCATGCTGAGTTGCTTGAACATGAAGTTTACCAAAAACCTTTTAAGGTTGAGCCTGAGTTTGAACTGTTTGATACGCCTGGGAATTACCGTGATCGTTACTTAGGTGAGGATAAACTTCCCGATAAAATGAAGGTATGGCGGGTCCAGAACACAGGCCAAAAGTATGGAAGTGTTGTAGCCCGTTCGTATGGTTTTACGGATTCACCGGATGCCGAGGTGCTTGTAAAAGGTTTCAATACCGGCAAGGAATACGGAGCAGTAGGGGTAGGGCGGCATGGCAACTTCCTTCAATGGGGGTACTCGGCTTCTCCTTCGAAGATGACGGAAGCCGGTAAGAAATTGTTCCTCAACTGCATATGTTACATTCATGAATTTAACGGTAAAGCCCCTCTGATTCACAGTACCTCAAGTGATCGATTGAATGCCCTCGGACTTGCTGCTATAATCACGAGGATAAGCGGAGACAAGAAGGAATTTTTCATGAGAATATTCCCTGCGGAACTTTGGGAAAAGTACGGGGCGGATCCTGATGGTTTGGTGAAGTATTACCGGGAAAACCTTGAATTCATTTATCGTGACAGAGTGTTTCTCATAGACAGCGAGCTTAAGTCGTTGGGGCTTGATTCCAATCGTAGTATAGACAACCTCGAACGGCTTATTGGCGTCTTGGAAGACAAGACTAATGCAGAAACTGCACAGCTTTTATTGACGCGTTATACAAACCAGACCTTCCAGAATGCAGAGGGCTGGAAACAGTGGTTCGGGGAAAACAGGGATAGAATCTTTTTCAGTGATGTGGGCGGCTACAAGTTTTTCGTTGTTCCAGAAGGATACCTGGATACCAAATGACCCCGGGGGCCATCAAGTAGAAAATTTGTTTCCATCATAACGAATGCTAAGGTATTGGCAGGCCGAGTTCGGTGAGTACCTTCTTCATATCTTCCCAGACCTTTCTGCGATTATCCGGTGAGTAATTTCTAAGCAGATAAGCGGGATGATATGTCGCCATAAGCTTAATAGGGGGTCTGTCGATGCCGGTATAGTATTCGAGAAACTGGCCTCGCAACTGGCCTATCGATTTGGTGGTGTTCAAAAGTGTTCTGGCTGCATGTGCGCCCAGAGCTACAATGATTTCGGGATTAATCTTTTCGATTTGTCTTTGAAGATAGGGCAGGCAGCTTATTATCTCATCGGCGCGAGGGTCGCGGTTGCCCGGTGGACGACACTTAAGGATATTGGCAATAAAGACATCGCTTCTTTTAAGGCCGCAGGCAGCGATTATCTTATCCAGTAGCTGTCCGGCTCTTCCAACAAAAGGCCGGCCTTGCGCATCTTCGTCGGCTCCGGGACCTTCGCCGACAAACATAATTAGGGCGTTAGGATTGCCCTCGCCGGGGACTGCGTTTGTTCGTGTCGATCCCAGGCCGCATTTACAGCACTGTTTAACTTCTTCAGCTATTGTTTCAAGCTCGGCGGCTTTTTGGGCTGTGGCCATATCATCTTCTTTCTGTTGTTGTGGTTCGGGTGCTCGGGCAGTACCCTTAAGAGAAAAGCCTGAAAAAAACTGCTCCATCTCAAGGTGCTGACGAACAGCTTTATCAATGTTTACATTTTTTCCCATTGGAAGCGAATTGTAACGGTATCTTAACAATTATGCAATAAAAAAGGGCGTTTACATCAGTAAACGCCCTTGAAGTGTATGTACGCTGTTTTTGTTATACAAGTCCCTGGTCGAGCATTGCGTCGGCGACCTTGGTAAAGCCTGCGATGTTTGCTCCCATTACCAGATTTCCGGGCTGACCATATTCTTCAGCAGCGTCGTAGGACTGCTTGTGTACGGCAATCATAATGTTGTGGAGGCGCTCGTCAACCTCTTCATGGGTCCAGGAAAGACGGTGCGAATTTTGCGACATTTCCAATCCGGAGGTGGCAACACCACCGGCGTTTGCGGCTTTGCCGGGACCGTACAGTATCTTGTTGGCAAGGAACTGTTCGACAGCCTCGGGTGTGCTCGGCATGTTAGCTCCCTCTGCGACAAGAATACAACCGTTCTTAAGCAGTGTTTTTGCATCCTCGCCGTCAATCTCGTTCTGAGTTGCACTTGGGAATGCACAGTCACATTTAATGTCCCAGGGCCGTTTGCCTTCGCGATACTCGGCGCCGAATTTGTCGGCGTATTCCTTGATACGTCCGCGTCTTATGTTCTTTAGTTCCAGGACAAAAGCCAATTTCTCAGCGTCAATCCCGTCAGGGTCATATATTGTGCCGTTGGAGTCGGACAGACTAACGGCCTTTGCACCGAGCTGGTTAAGTTTTTCTACGGTGTACTGGGCTACGTTTCCGGAGCCGGAGACGGCACAGATTTTACCCTTGAAGCTCTCATTGCGGGTTTTCAGCATTTCCTCGGCAAAGTACACACAGCCGTATCCGGTGGCTTCGGTACGAATGAGTGAGCCGCCCCAGTTCAGTGCTTTACCTGTCAAAACGCCGGTAAACTCATTGCGGATACGTTTGTATTGGCCGAACATAAAGCCAATTTCACGTCCCCCTACGCCTATGTCGCCTGCGGGCACGTCGGTGTCGGGACCAATATGACGGCAAAGCTCTGTCATAAAGCTCTGGCAAAAACGCATCACCTCATTGTCGCTTTTGCCCTTGGGGTCAAAATCTGAGCCGCCTTTGCCTCCGCCCATTGGCAAGGTAGTAAGAGCATTCTTGAAAATCTGCTCGAATCCGAGAAATTTCAGAATGCTTGCAGTAACGGTAGGATGGAATCTGAGTCCACCTTTATAGGGGCCGAGTGCACTGTTAAATTCGAAGCGAAATCCCCGGTTGATCTGGACGTTCCCTTTTTCATCCTGCCATGGCACCCGGAACATAATCTGTCTTTCCGGCTCGACAATCCTCTCAAGGATTTTGGCATCAACATATTCCGGATGTTTTTCCAGAACAGGTCCCAGAGAGTCCAAAACCTCTTTAACAGCCTGGAGGAATTCTAATTCCCCGGCATTACGTTTTTGGACCTGTTCATAAACGGCATTAATAATAGTGTTCGTTGGCATTTGAGTCATCTCCAATAAAAATTAAAATGTTTTGTTTTTATTCGTTTGTCTTAATAAGTCAAACTTATAGAAAAACGCATAAAAGTGTTGCTAAGGGCATAAGATAACCGGTAAGATACCATATTTGAGAATTACAATACAACATGTTAATGTTAATACATTTTATTAGGGTAGCTTATAATGCATATAGATATACTAAAGGTGTTTTGTGATTTATCAGATTTGCGAAGTTTCTCAAGAACCGCTGAAAAGCACCTTTTAAGTCAATCTGCGGTCTCACAGCAGCTTGCTCAACTTGAGCTTACTCATAAATGCCAGTTGATAAACCGCAAGAAAAGACCTATTGAACTTACTAAGGCCGGGCAGTTACTTTACCAGGCGTCTAAAGATATTCTTGACAGATATGAACAGCTTAAGACCGAACTTAATGCCTTGAGTAAGTCTTCTTCGAGCAGAGTAAACGTAGCAGCTATTTTCAGTATCGGGATGCATACACTGCCGGACTACGTTAAGAAATTCATGGTCAGCTATCCGGATGTTAATGTCCATATTGAATACTTTAGTGCCAGCAGGATTTATGAGCTGGTTTTATCCGGTAATGTCGATATCGGCCTCGTAGCTGTACCTAAAAGGGACAAAAGACTCGAAGTGCATGATTTCGAGGATGAGCCGCTGGTTATGGTCTGCAGCCCGAAACATCCATTGTCAAACGAACAGCAGATCGATATTCACAGGCTACAGTTTGAAAAATTCATCGCTTTTGAGAAAAGTGTTCCCACGCGGGCGTGGATAGATAGTATTCTGGAGCGTTATAATGTTGCTGTCCGGTCGGTGATGGAGTTCGATAACATCGAAACGATCAAACGGGCGGTGGAAATAAATTTAGGAATAAGTATATTGCCTCAAACTGCAATTCTTCCGGAGCTGAGCAGTGGAACAATAAAGGCAATTCCATTTTCTAATGAAAAATTTGTTAGAACTACCGGAATAATTCTTCGTAAAGGTAAAATTATAGGCCAGGCTGGCCGATACTTTATTGAGTTGCTGCGTAAAAAACGAGAAACTTAACAGGGTGGATTATGGGGCGTATAAACGCATCCGCGAAGTACGACAAATGCAGATTAAAGCTGTAATATTTGATTTGGACGGCACAATAACCCAGCCTTTCTTTGATTTTGACGATATTCGGGAGGAAATAGGGTTAGCCAAAGATTCCGGGCCTCTTCTGGAGTCGATGGAAAAGATGACTGCTCAGCAGCGGCAGGATGCCGAGAAAATACTTTATTATCATGAGCAAAAAGCGGTAACAGAATCCAAACTTAACGCCAATGCGAAACAGACGCTTTCGGCGCTTCGTGCAGCAGGTATACATATTGGGGTCTTGACGCGTAATAAGCGTGAAAATGCCCTTGCTATCGCCAAAAAACACGAATTGGAATTCGATACTGTTATCGGTCGCGAAGACGGACCGGTCAAGCCCGATGCTTTCGGGGTATTGCGGATATGTGAGCAATTCGGTGTGGAACCTAAGGAAACTATGCTGGTCGGCGATTATCTCTTTGATTTACTCTGTGCAAAGGCGGCGGGTGCTGTCGCGGTACTTCTGGCTAATCACAGTCAGGCTGACGAATTTGTCGAGCATGCGGATTTTTGTGTTGAAGATATCAGCCGGATACTTGAAATAATCGATGGTAAACAAAAGTGATTAGAGAAAAAGGAACTCGGAATAATGAATAAAAAGATAATTATCAAATCAGCCATTATTTTGTTATGGATGGTGAGCGCTTGTTTGGCTTCTGAGGGCAAGGTAGCTTGTAAGTGCTTGAAATGTTCGAATTCAAAACAGCCAACAGAGGAAAAGACTAATGAAGTCGATACAGTCTTAAAACAGTTGAATCAGAAAACATCGGAGCTTGTGTCCTTTCAGGCCCAGATTGAGTATAAATTCATTCAGCCGCTGCTCGAATCAGAAAAGCTGCAGAAAGGTATTTTTTATTATGCCAAGATCGGCAACAGCTCAAAGCTGAGACTAAATTTTCAAACGAGGACAGTAGATGATGAGGATGAAGAAAAATACGTCGAGGAATATATCGTGCTCGACGGCGCCAATCTTTCTTATCCAGGCCACCGGTTCGAAGGGATGTGGGCTGTTCAGATCGATTATGAAATGGAGGGAGTCAGGTATATTCAATTAGCCGATGTTCAAGACCCGAATAAGCCGATTGATGTTTTTGATTTGATTAATAAGAATTTTCCAATGGTTGGATTTTCCAGGATTGAAGATATAAAAAAGCAGTTTGAGATAACGTTAGTTGAGCAAAAAAAAACCGGCCCCGAAGATTTTATTCAAGTGCATTTGAAAGTTAAGCCGAATTCGATTTATAAAGATGACTATGTAGCTATTGATTTCTGGATTGATAAGAAATTGGGTCTGCCGTCCAAAATAGTGACGGTTTCGACCGAGCCGGCTACTGAACCGGTAGAGATGAAGGATGTTTTCGAGATAAAATTTCTCAAACCGGAATTCAATACAAAAATTGACAAGAAGGTTTTCGACTTTAAGATACCAGCAGGTTTCGATGAGCCGGAAATAATGCCGTTACCGAAAAAAGGCGAATTAAAATAATATGGTTTCAGTAACAGTTACTGATAAAGCTTTTCAGAAGCTGATAGCAAAACGTGCCCGGACATTGCTTGGTCTTGCACGCCACCTGTCAGAGTGTAAAACGAACGATAAAATAATGATACGTCCGTTTCTGGGCCAATTGCTTTCACAATCTATGCAGATTGAGGAGCTTCTCGACGCCTACGATGCAGGCAACAGTTGCCGCTGGTGTTCATTCAGGTCACTGACGGCTGCGATGAAGCTTTTTTCTGACGTAAGTTATGAGCTGCTCCACATTCAACACTCATTGCCTGCGTATCGGCTTATGCCGATTGATAGAGATTTCGTTAAGGCAACGGAAGAGGCACTTGAGTTTACCGGCGACATACTTTTGCGGGCGGGAAAGCAAATGATCGACAGGTCCGGCCAGCTTGGCCTTGCGATTCCACAGATAAGTTTACGTGAGAAATCTTACGCGGAAGATCTACCGGCCGGCCGGCTGCCACATGACTGCGGCACTCGCAGGATAGAGACAGTTTCCGAAACAGTAACTTTGCTTGCCACGGCCTTTTTGAATTTGGCTGCTGACAGTAAGGATGTTCGCGCTGCCAGCCGGGCTAAGCCTGAAACATACGCTTCCTATGTTCTGGGCTCGATTAGCGAGGAAATGTTGCGAAATCTCGAGCTTCGATTCCACAATCTTCAGTCACTGTACGATACCTATGTCTCAGGTACTGAAGCAGAAGATTTGGATACAGACTTGCCTGTTTTGAGAGGCCATATAAGTGTTGTTTTTCATTTGCTGAAAACGGCCACATCATTTGCCCACTATTACGAACGGCATGTGAATAAGGATATGTGCGATTCACCCACTCGATTTAAGCCACTCGTAAAAGCCGAGGAACTGCTGATGGTTCTGATGAACTACTCGGTTACGAGCATAAGTCAGTATATTGATTGTGCCGAGCATCTGTGTCATAGGATGCTCAAGCGTTACGCTGAGGTTGGCCGAGTCGAAGTGGCCGTTCCTTCCTATCGCGGTTTTCATGTTCGCCCGTCAACGCTGATTTCCAAGCTTGTACTGCATTATGGAAGCGAAATTCGTATGCAGATGGACGAGGAGGATTACGATGCAGGCTCACCGCTGGAGCTGTTCCGTGCCAATGAGAAGATAAACGCGCAAAAACGACGGTGGCTGGCCTCGGAAATCGTCCATATTAAGATTATCAGGGAACTGGAGCAGGCTGGCCAGAGCAAAATTGATCCCGTCGTTAGAAGCATTGTACTGACATTGGCAGAGCGAGGTAAACTAATCCTGTACGAGCAGCCTTTGCAGTTGCCGAAAGAGCCGACTGGAAAGGAAGGGACGCTGCTGGAAAAGGTTACCGACGAAATAGCCCGGCTTCTGGCAATGGGTAAGATTGATGTGGATGCCAACCTGACCGCAACCTTTATAGGGGACAAGCGGGTACTGGCTGATATAAAGTTATTGGCAGGGTCGGGGTATGGCGAGGATAAATTTGGTAACAACGTTCCTCTGCCGGAAAAACTTGTTTACTTGCGTAGATGAGCCTGAGATAATCCCCGCTAAAGAAAGAGACGAAATCAATTGTCATTGTGAGGCTGGCTGGCAAAGTCCCGTACTAATTAGAAATGAGCCTAAGATTGATTGTGATGCCCATTTCACAACTGCCCATTTTATTGCATCATGGATGTTGTACCGGGCGAAGTGAAAGGCCTGCAATAACCAAAAACAGAAATGGAAAGGGTAAAAATGCCAAAGGGTATAGTTATCTATTACTCAAGAACAGGTAATACCGAAGAAATGGCCCGGATAATAGCAAAGACTATGAATGAGGCTGATTTGCCGACCGAATGCAAGTCCATCAGCGAAGTAGAAGCTACGGACGTGTTCGGTTATGATGCAATAGTAATCGGCTCCCCCACATACTATGGCCAGATGGCGGCGCAGATTAAACAGTTGATTGATGATTTGGTCGGTAGGCATGGTAAACTCGACGGTAAAGTGGGGGCGGCATTTACGAGTTCGGCAAATATCGGTGGTGGCAATGAAACTACGATTATGGGTATATTAGGGGCGATGCTTATCTGCGGTATGGTGGTACAGGGTGATCCTAAAGGGGACCACTATGGGCCGGTTTCCATCAATAAGCCAGACCAGCGGGTAGAAAAACAGTGTCAGCGCTGCGGCCAAAGAGTTGCAAAACTGACCAATAAAATGGTGGCCTAACAGGCTGATATTTTGTTTTTAGATGTTTTTCAGATTTCTCAAAGGTCCGGAATCACATGAAAATCCATCAAATGGTGAAAAAAATAAATGTCGTTTTTTTTAAAAAAAAGGCATTTTTCTTTGACAAAACAGTAAAGCACCGTTAAATTTTGGGCGATTCTAATCAAAAAAGAGCAATTTTAATCCACAAAGTGGAGGTATCTTAAATGCAAGAGTATGAAGACCTGAAAAAGCTGGTTGCCGAAGTTGAAAATGATATCAGCAAAGCCGAGGGTGGAAATAAGGCGGCAGGAACGCGGGTTCGCAAGCAAATGCAGGGAGTAAAGCAGGCTGCTCAAGTTGTTCGCAATCGCGTTCTTGAAATCAGATCAGCCCAATAGCCATCACAAGTATTCGTTAACTACTTGTATCATTATGCATCATGCGTTGTGTATGGCGCGCATTGAAGTATTGCGTATGAACAGTTTTACGTGATAATACGCAATATGTGAGCGCGGAAAGTATTTATTAAGGAGAATAATGCCCCCTCCCTTATTATTTGATTTATCGTCTATAGATATTCAGGCCGAGCCTGTATTCGACCGAGAGGCTATTTGCAAAGTAAATCCTCAGCGATTTGAGATGCAGCATCTTGATGGTATCCTTTGGGTTGATAAGGACAAGCGTTTGCTTTTAGGCTACAAGGATGTAACGGATAGCGAATTCTGGATTCGTGGGCATATCCCTGGTCGGCCGTTGATGCCGGGAGTAATAATGGTTGAGGCGGCAGCCCAGCTTGCGAGCTTTTTTATGAAGCAGATTTATGAGCTGAAGGGTTTTGTGGGTTTTGCCGGTATAAATTCAGCGAAGTTCCGCTCCGTTGTCGAGCCCGGCCAAAAATTATATCTGCTTGGACATATCACCAAATTCAAACGCCGCAGAGACACCGCCCATGTTACAACAAATGTGCAGGGGGTCGTTGATGGTGCTATAGTATTTGAAACAACCATATCCGGCATGAAAGTTTGAACGGTTAAACGCCCGTGCGGATAATTTTTTAGCGTTTAGCTAATAGCCCTAAGAAGATTTGAACTCACTCAAGACAAATCAACAAGCGGTTGATAATAAGACACTTACAGCAAACAGCAATCCTGTCCTGGCCACCAGCTTGGACAAAACCTTGTAGAAATACCCCGAATTAGGAGAACTTATCAAGGTCTGGCCGAAACTGCCTGAGCAGGCCAGAACCGAGGTAAAAAACTTGATCAAGAAGCACTCCAAAAATGGAAAAGATAATGGCACAGAGTAGTTTTCCAAACAATAAAAAGAGTTTTTAGGTATGTTATAAAAGGAATGAAAGAAAGGATTCATAGTAATCTGGGTAATATTCCCCGAATTTTCCAAGCCCATTAAAAGGGGTAAAATTGGAGTTTTTAGAGTCCATAAAAAGGGATAAAAAGTGGAATTTTATTGACAGGTTATACATTTTATAGTATTATTAGTTTCTATTGAAAAAGTAACACACTCAGCAGCATTAACCAGCAAGGAACGAGGGGTATTTGGGTAGTTCTTTCAGTGTTTTATTTTTGCTTATTATAGTGTTCGTGCATTTTTTGATTGAGGAAGGCGGATGA
>CAZIAN010000106.1:0-12209 GCA_964537355.1 uncultured Pirellulales bacterium
TGAATGGTTATATCTCCGGCCGGTTTATCTCTGGTCCCTTCAATTCGAATAATAGATTCAATGGTCGGCGCAAAAACTTCTGCCTTAGTCATATCCTCACCGGGTAAAGGCCAGTAAACCACTTTGCCCGCCGAGCGATCCAGATACCACTGTCCAGGTCTCGTCAAACCCTCGCGCACATTCCGAACAACGTACTTTTTAACCCCGAACGCTCCCGGCGGGTGACCGGATGGATTGGCAAAGGTAAGAGTATGAGAAAATGTGTCCATAGCACTAATACCCACCATCGACTCATCCCACATGTGATAAACAGTAACTTCGGCGTTGTTAATGTCCAGCCACGGGCCGAGGTCCTCCGGTCGATATTTTAACGTGTTCAATTCCTCCTTCGTAGGCTTACGCTTCCATCCGCCCCCGGTAGTGCTCATCCAGGGGACATTGAAATTGCTGAGATGTTCAAAATATCCTTTCTCGGGCAAACGGGCACGCGGGCAAAAACTCCCGTTGACCACCAATGCCCGAAAGTCCCATCTTCCGCTCTTTACGCCGGGCAGCTCGGCCGAATAGAACTTCTCGCCATCTTTCTTCCAACCAATAACTTTTCTGCCGCCATAAATACAGACCTTGGCCCCAGGTGCCGATTCTATGCTCAGGCCCGCATCTCTGTCGGTAAGCACCAAAGGCTCTTCGAAGAAGTATTGGCCCTGCTGAATGATTATTTTTTTCTGCTGTTTCGCTCCGAGTGTGCGCGAAGCCTTGCACGCCGCCTGGAGCGTAGCGAACGGACCGTCCGTCGTTTGTGCATTCGCCCGGGGCAGTCGGCCCGACCAGGAATCATCGCCATTAACCGCTACATAATAAACCCCGTCCCGGGTGCCGCTTTCTTGAGCAGATGCAAACGCTAAGCCAACAGCCCGAAACAAACCCAGCTTCTGAGTTTGACAACATACGAAAAAAGCCAGCAAAATGATAATTGTAATGTGATTTATGAATAATCGATTTTCCCTCATTTCCTGCTCCTCTAAGAATTTAACCGAATGATTCAGAAATCCGGTTTCGAAACAATATTGTTTTTAACAAAAACAACTTAAATAAGGAAGCCCAAAATCCGGGCAGGAGCATAAAGAATATAAAAAACGAAATTGTCAAAAGTATTCTGCACTACTATTATGTTAGGTACGTAAATGAAGATTTTATTTAATCAGTCAATCGTGGTCGGTTATGGACGTATCTGAAAACGTCATTCCAGCTTTGCTGTTTTAGTTTTCCTCGCAATTTTCAAAAACAGTAATACCGAAGACCCGTTCCGGCAGTTTTGGAATCACTTGGCAGATTTTCTGTTTTCGCGGCAGAATTTTCCCATTAGCTCCATCGCCTTATTCAATCTTTCGACCGAGCCGTCCATCTTAGCGTAGGCATCGACCAGCTCCATCAGTTCTGTATCAGGCTCAACCTGACCATAATGATGCCCAACATTGACAATCGCAGCATCGAGACCGTATTCGATCGCCTTCGCAACGTATGCCCTGCAGACGCCAATTTTCCGGCCGGGCAGGTCGCGGGCGCAGTTGCTTACACCAAGCGAGCAATACACATCTTTCATCTCGGGATCGTTTTTGATTTTCTTTATCGTCTCGAACGCCCGGTACGTATAGCCCGGCACATTAGGTTCCATCGGCATATCTATCGCCAACGGAAACACGGTCGAGTCGAAAAATATTTCATCGGGTCTAAAGCCGTATTCGCCAACCGCTTCGTCGAAAATCTGCTTAGCTATGGAATACAGTTCATCCACCGAGTGTGAGCCTCCCGGGCCGGTTGATGCCCCATCGCTGACCAAAAGACCGATGAACGCAAAATCGTAATCCTTCTTCAAAGGCAAAATGCTACCGGCCGTATAGACTTTGACTGAGTTGATAAGAGGCTTTTCTATTTTTTCGTCGGTATTATACCACTCTTTTAAGCCGGCTATAAGGACATCGTTATTACTGCTGTCGATACAAACCGGAACGCCACTACCCCACTTGCGTACAAGCCTGACGTATTCGACCATCATATCGACACAAATCTGAGGCTCGTCCTCGCCAAAAGCATCGAGATTAACCGCTATATAATTCGCACCATCGGCAGCCTGCGATTCAACCAAAGACTTAATATAACTCAACGGCTCAGTTTGTTTTGTATAGGCCCCGGAACCGAGCTGCACTAACTGTTTCATAAACGCTGCGGTTTTCGGAATCGAAGCGTGGATCGATTCACCAATAGTCATCAGCGGATTCTTCATCATACTTTCCTAAATACCAAAATTTCCGTCCGTTCGCTATTCTACTTATAATCTTTATATACAAACACTTATACAGCCCAACTGCTTCTCTTTTATTATTTTTTGACGTTCTTACGATTTCGAAAATTACACATGTTAACATTTTTTCATTGTGGATAACCTGTTGATAACCCACAAAACACTCCTTAAGCCGCTGTCGGGTATCACAAAAAAATACCAGAAAAAAAAGGGAGTCTTTTTAATCGCTGTTTCCATGATCTGCTTAAATCGCATTATTTATTATATAACATCTTATTAACAAAGACTTTACAACTTCCAATAAAGCCAGGGCTCAAAATCCTTTCCATTTTTCACCCAGCGGAACCGCCAGTATGCCCAAATTCCCCCGGTTCTGCAATGGATTCGTGAAAAATTATCCTGCTGGTGGATAATTCAAGGAAAAAATTCTGATGATTCTTATTTCGGGAGTAGAAAAACACTCCTAAGAAAGCTACGTATTCCGATAAATACACTGATTTCTCCCTCCCAAAAACATTTCTTTACCGTCAGAGCACGCACGGCCGCAAAGTCAAATATACCTTAAAAAAGTCTCGTCAATTCAATATTTAACCACCACTAAAGTTCGTGGAGTTATTTTGAATAAATGCAATGTATCACAGCTTGTTGAAATTTTCACACCTCCATCGTTCGGCAGAACCAGCATTGTTCGCGAACGGAAAGGCTTCGAGAATGTAAGAGTCGCATCGATCGGTTCATCGTTAAAATTCTCTACAATCAGATAATCTTTACCAATAAGGTACAAAGCTACTTTGTTCGGAGCGTCAAATTTTATTCCCAACGGCCCCAATAATTTGTCTCTGATGGGTTTTATCTGTTCGCGCGTCAGCTCAAGCAGGCTGCGAGGATCTCCATTTACCTTCAGGATTACTAAATTTTCGTTATCGAGATTTACGTCCCCCAACCTTTCAGCCAGCCCATCCGTTATAAGCACCGGCTTTCCTGCAGCGAGCATTCTTTTTAGTTTAGCGGGAAATTCCGGGTCTTTAAGTGCGTGGACGGGGAAAAACGCGGCCTGCGCATCAGAGCGTATTTCAGCATCAGGCACAAGAGGCAAGCCCAACATCCCCACAAAATCATATACGTACTGCTCATTATACGCATCGCTGTTAGGGGGCTTCGGAGCATGAATGCCTCTGATTGATTTGTTGCGCACCAGCCCGGCAAGCTTAAACAATCCGGGAATCTCCTCTCGCAACTTTTTAACATTAGCCGGTCCTGTATCCCGCAGCAACGAGCCGTAACAAAACAACAGCATTTCCTTAGCATCGGCCAATACGGTCTGGCGCGCCTGCTCTACGTATGTATTTTCCGTCGTTCCATAAGGATCGAACCACCCGCCGCCCGTTTTTGATCCACCTATTCCGCCCAGCCATCGCATAATGTAATAAGCCTCGTACTGCACTTTTCCTCCCCAGCGCTCATTTTCATAATCGCGCGTCTCGGTACCAACCCATATCTTCTCGTAGTCGGCTGTTTGGCGCAAAACCTCATATCCCCGGTTATGGAAGTTATCGTACCATTGAGGATATTTGATGATGATTTGAACATCGGGATTGACCGCCCTGGCCGGCTTCAAAATCCTCTCACGGCTCATTCTGACCATAAGCTCACAGCGATAGTCGGCCCACGTCCTGTTGCCTCGCGCTGCTTTGCACTCATCGCACTGGCAGTCGGTAAAAAGAAAGTCGTCAATCATAATCTCATCGAATATCGATGCGGTGTATTCGAAGATTTCCTGAAGCTGTTCCTGCGTACCTTTATTCGTAAAACAGGAAATTACGTTCCAGCCGGTAGAAAACTTGCCAATCTGCGTAGTCGTAACACAGCCCGAAACATCAAAACCCTCAGCGGCGAATCTTTTTTTCGCGTGTTCCAGAGTTTTTCTATCGGCCGTGTACCTGCTCCTGAATGTTTCTAAAAAAACATGCGTAACGCCGGTATTTTTGCACCAGTCAATAGCTTTATCGATACCCTCCTCATTACCAAGATGATCACGAACGTTCTGCGCCGTAAATAGTGTGGAAATCTTCAACAGGCCCTTGTTTCCATTTGCCAAATCCCACAATGTCTGAGATTGACACCTCATTGCTGTCAGCAACATCAGCACTGTAACAGTAAATGTCAAACGTTTCGTTTTATTCATTCCCTTATCTCCCTGAATCGTTGAACTGTTCATTATTAAAAAAAACACTGGGGCACCCTCATACACGTTTGGATGCGTTACAATCAGCTCTTTTTAAAACCAATTATTTTATCTTTGAGCGCACGGCAGGCCTTTGCCGGGTCTCTGGCCTTCGTCACCGCAGCACAGACTGCAATTGCGTCAGCTCCGGCTCCCAAAACCTCTTCCACATTGTCCAGCGTTATTCCGCCAATAGCCACATTACCTATGCCGGTATCGGCAAGTATCTTTTTCGCCCGCCTTACATAATCCAGACCGACCGCCGGTGCGATTGGTTTGGTCGCAGTGGCAAAGACAGGTCCTAAAGCCGCGTACGTAGGCCGCTCTTCGCAGGCGGCACGCAACTGTTTGTCCGAGTGCGTGCTTTTGCCGGTTATCAGTGGAGTCAACTGGATTTTGCGCGCCTGCTCGAGAGGTAAATCATTCTGGCCAAGATGAACGCCGTCTGCACCTGAGACAGCCGCCACATCAACCCTGTCATTTATTATACTAAGGACGCCGGCGTCTTTACATATCCGCACGAATTCAACTGCAAGAGCGAAAAGCATGTCATCCTCGATATCCTTAGTACGCAATTGGATGCAATCGGCACCACCATCCACACACTTATATGCTAAGGAAATAATCTCCGTCGGTAGATTACTGGTAAGAACTATATATAATTTGACGCTTTTGTATTTCTCAGAAGTATCGCTGAAAATGACAATATCTTTCTCGAGTGTATAAGCAGAATATCGCAATTTTTCGATTGTCTCGGCTACGGTTCGGTCCAGCGTCTGGGCTGTCTCGGCAAGTGCCCGCAGGGCTTCAGTCAGCCGTTTACAGCCGGCAGTAAAACAATCTTTTAACTCGCTACGTACAAGTTGTTTTTCAATGGTCCTTCCGATACCAACATCACCTAATGTATCTCTGCTCGAGATGAGCCGACCGGCATCGAGTTTGTCGATTGCGGTTGAAAGCTCGTGGCGAATCTGCTTGGCTCGTTCGGTAAGTGGCACCGAATTCAAAGCGAACCTGCAATACTCCTCTATCACGCGAATTGCTTCGCGGGCTCGATTGAAATTAGCGTCGATAATTCTATAAACCGCATGTTCCATAACACCATTGATTATACGAACAGGAAAGGCTTTTGAGTAGCTAAAATCTTCTCAGAGTGCTCTTGTACAAGTAAAGAAAGGCATTTGCGCATAATAAAAGCGGAGCCGACCCTCCTCCAGAGCGACCCCGCTAAACAAAATTATAAACAAAACCGGCAATGCCGATTTTGTGTCTTTCAAAATCGGACGGACGCATCCTCCTCTTAAATATGTTTAGGCCGTCCGCCCAATATAGCTATCAAAATCAAGACAAATTAAACTTACGAGCAAAAAATATGCCAAATAAAACTCATGAAATTAGAATTCAGCCCTAACACTATATAATATCTTGTATGACAGAGAGTTACGCTCATAGAAACCTTTTCTACATAAAAAATAGTTCTGTTGCATTTTAACAACGTGTTGTAAATATACAACGCTTATTATGCCTATTTACCCTATATTTACCCAATATGGCTTCAAGAAGTCTTATTTGAGGAGACTAATCCAATGTTGATAAAATGCAACATTGTGTGAATAAAATAAACAGTTAAGTGAAAAGAGGATTTTTTTAATTCCGTGGGCCCGCACAAATCTTCTCATCGTTTTGATATTTTGCACAAAGAGACGCGGTTCGTCCACTTGCAAATCCAGCGGTTAAACAGTAACTTTCTGCCGCTTCTCTGTTGGTTGATTTGAAATATTGTGCTTTTTCGCCAACCTATAATTTCATCTGAAATCCTTTTAACCTCTTTCTCAGACAGCTCTATCCTGGTCAATTCAAGCGGGTCATCGCTCAAGTTATAGACACAGGACGTTCGGTCTGCCGGATTGTAAATGAATTTACGCTTTCCCTGAACAAAGCCCGAAGGGCCTTCCTGCATCCAGCCTGAAAAATAGACCTTACGCCCATCCGGGACAGAATCGAGCGCATTAATACCGTCAAAGCCGACCTTCTCTGTTTTGAAGCCTAAAAGCCCTAATAATGTCGGTGTTAAATCGACCGAACTAACGAGTTTGGTAACCTTCTTTCCCGGCTCTACAAGAAGTGGGGCTCGCACACAAAATGGTATGCGCAGGGCTTCATCGAACGCTATCAAAGCATGCCCAAGCTGACCATGCTCACCAAACGCCTCGCCATGGTCGCCAACAACACAGAAAATCGTTTCGTCAGTCAGTCCCAATCTTGCAAGCTCCACGTCTAAGGCCGCCAGAAAGTTATCGGTGTAGAGAATTGACTGTTGATAACGCTCGACCGGCTCCTTTGCCGGCGTATCGAACCAATCAGGAACTTCGTAAGGGTCGTGACTAACCGAGCACATAATTGTAAGGAAAAATGGCCTCTTGTCGGCTTTTATCCATTCAGTAATGGGCTTTAGCATCGAGAATTCATCGCTTGCCAGGTAACCGAGAAAGCTGTTCGGGTCATTCATGTCCTCCCTTGCCCAGAATTTATCGAAACCAAGGTTATATACCAGCCCGGGCCGGGATTCAAAGTTGCCCAAAGCTGATTGGAAAAACGCCGTTCTATAGCCGGCTTTTTTGCTAAGAGTCGTAACTATACCGGGATAGTGCATCTCAACAGGAACCGTCTCTGCGAGATCTTGAGAGGCAGACGAAAACCATCCTGTCAAAAGGGCAAACAGCGCTTTCGTAGTATGAGCCAGTGAGGTGCGAGTGTTTGAGAACTCAACGCCCTGTTTTGCTATAGTCGCAAGATATGGCGTTGAATTACTTCCACTGTCCGCAAGTGAGGTGTATTTGTATTGGATTCCTTCGAGAACAACCACAATCACATTGCGATCCAGTTGGAGTTCTCTACGTGTAATTTCTAACTGTTCGAAAGCAGGTATTTTTCTCTCAGGTAGAAAAAGCTGCCGATTATCAGAGACAATAAAGCTCATAATTGCCCGCAAATGGCAGTTATAATGTAATCCTAAAGAGGCAATCTGCGGAGAGCTACCTTTGGACACTGCGTCGCGAACCAGAATGCTGCTGACAATAATAGCTAAAGAAATAACTATTCTGGTTAAAAATCGCTTTCTGTTGTAATTTGGCGGGAGTGGATTTGCCAAAACGAAGAAGAAAAACGTAAGAGCAACCGCACCGGGTCCGAGTAAAATAAACGCCATCATGGGCATCTTTAAGAGATTAACGCCGATTATACACAACGCGTTCAGCGGGGCCCTTACTAATGACAAAAGAACTCTGGGTAAAATTTGTGTTCCGGTTCGTATCAGCCAGCCGGCATTCATCATCGCCCAAGCGCACAGAACAGCAGCAGTAATAGTAGTTGTACGAAGAACCCATCTCTTGGGCCACCTGAAACAAATCAGCGCCAGTATAACCTCGACCATCAGAAGAAACGAGATATCAAGAAGAATCCAGCCAAGGTACTCACTAAGCAAACTGTAACGCCAAGCATGAAAAAGTTTCACGGCAAGCGTGCAAAATAGCGCCATGAACATAATGACACTGTAAGCACGGGGAGCTAATATTTTATACAGGCGCCGAAGCAACGTAACGCTTGTCTCTTCACAATTGGATTGCGAACTCTCAGAAATCATAGAATGTCAAAATACTAAAAGTCATAACAAATAGCAAGCTGTTGCTTCGGCCTTAAGATCATAAGAAAATTAAGATTGGTCGTACGAGTAGGGCAGCCATGGCGTTTTGTAACATTTTTCGTGTTGTTAAGAGTAATAATTATTAATAAATAAAAATTAGTAGTAGTATTCATATAGCTAGTTAGATTGTTATGTTAACCATTGTAACAGACTGTAAAGTTTTGTTGGGGTGTTAGTTGTGTATGATAAAAGTACAATTATCCTTGTGTAAAACCTGTTAGATTGTATATGGTATTTCGGGTACACACTAACAACAGCAGTTGTGGGGTAGTAATAAACCGGCAGTCGGTATTGTTTCTAACAAGTTTATTAACAACTTATCTACAGCCCCCATGTTAGTATAAAAAATGAGATTTTCTCCGGAATTGTTTTGAATTATTTTACCTTTATGGTTAACTAAGAAACAATATATATATAAACAATACGAAAATTAACGAATTTGTTAGGAGATATCGGGATGTCTCTCGAGTTAGAATTGTGTTTAAGGAGGCCGTTTACATTGTTGGCCCATGAGGCACTTTTGAATATTTACTATTCAGCCTCGTGTTTAAAGAAAAAAGCCGGAGAATTTCTCCGACCTTTTGGGCTAACGGACGTACAGTTTAATCTGATGATGCTTTTGAAGTACCAGGGCGAACAGGATGAGGGCCTAAGCCAGGCCCAGTTAAGCAGCATGATGCTTGTTAACCGTGCGAATATAACTTCTCTTATAGACAGGATGGAAAAAGCGGATTTAGTAATCCGCACGCCTGCTCCAGCCGACAGGCGCTCCAATATAGTAAAGCTGACCGGACGAGGCAAGGAGTTGCTCGCAAAGATTGAGCCGCTTTACACAAAGGAAGTAAAACGTATAATGGCCGCTTTGAAACTTAACGAGCAAAAAACCGTTATTGAAATGCTTGAAAGAATCCGAGGGAATGTTTCAGGGCAAAACGAGAATACAACACAGGATGTCAGTCTTGTAAGGGTGTAAGGAGTGATTTATGGACAAGAAAGTTAAAACTAATGACAATGAACCATCCCCATCTTTGTTCGCGGGCTTTGATGTCGGCAGCAGTTTTGTGCATTATGTGGTTCTTACTAAAGATAAAGAAATAATATACTCTCCAAAGCCTATAATGCACTTTGCCGACCCGATCGGGGCAATAAAACAAGCCCGGTGTGATATCGACGAGAAGTTTGGTAGCGGTAACATCAAAAATACCGCGTTCACGGGAAGTGGTGCCGAGTCATTCCCAAAAGTCATGAAGGGTATTACTTATGTGTATGACAGCGTCGCAATTCCGAAGGGGGTCGAGGCGGCACAGCCGCAGGCGGAGTATATCTTTCATATCGGGGCAAAGGACTCATACTTTTTCAATTTGAAGCAGATAGACGGCAAAAAGATTATTCAGGAGTGGAAAACAGGTACCAAGTGCGGCGGAGGTTCCGGAACGCTTATAGAAAAGCAGTGCAGGAGGCTGTTCGAAGGTCAGGTTATCGCCCCTGTGCTTGAAGATATTTCCGTGGCTAAGGGCAAAAATCAGAAAGAAAGTATCAGAACACGGAACAGGCAAAAGCAACAGGCAAGATTAGAGGAGATGTTCGACAGGGCCCAGAAAGAGGCCCAGCAGTCTAAGCAGCCGAGTGAGTTTCTGGCAAGATGCGGCGTTGTCATCCAATCTGACTTGATTCACAAACAAAACGAGGGTGCAACAAGAGAAGACAATTTGTCGGGGCTTTTCAGAACGGTAGCAAGAAACTATAAAATCGACGTTCTCGGAGCAAGGGAATTCGACGACAGTAATGATTCCGACACCGCTATAGCAACCGGCGGAGTTCTTACCAACGACCTTATAAGAAAGAGCCTTGAAGAGTTCCTCGGCATTTCTATAACAAGACCGAAGCATTATCACAACATAGCGGCCATAGGCACGGCGGTTAAAGGAATCGAGCAAAACAACAGTGTGGTTTTCAGCCTCGAACAACTCGATAAAGTAGCCGAATACAGCAGGGAGAAAAGACAATTCACACCGGCACTGCTCGAATATCTCGGTAAGGTGAACGAGAACAGCGTTACATTAAAGGGAGAGATACCCGCCAATACCGAAGTTGTCCTGGGAATTGACGGAGGAAGCACAACTACAAAAGGAGCGTTGGTTGAGCTAAAGACCGGCAAACTCCTCGACAAACTTTACATCAAAACTCATGGTAATCCGGAGGAATCGTTAAAGCGCGTTCTAAAGTACCTCGGCAGGCACAGAGACAGAGTGATTGTAAAGGGAGTAGGAGCAACAGGCTCGGCGAGAAAACTGTATGAGAAAATCCTTGTAAGCAAGAAGAAATCAGAAGAGCTGGAGAAGCAGGGAGTAGAGCTTGCGGACAGAGTAACCGACGAAATCACCTGTCACGCCCTCGGCGTCAAGCATTGCAATTCCGAGGTTGATACAATATTCGAAGTGGGCGGCCAGGATATGAAGTTCACCAGCTTCTCTCCGGATGGGACAGTCAAAGAAGCAAAAATGAACTATAGCTGTCAGGCCGGGTCGGGACAGACCCTTGAGAATATGGCCGACATCATAGACCTGAACGTGGAAAATACTTTGCAGCAGGCCGCACTCGACGCGGAGAAGGTTCCGGTGATTGACTCGACGTGCGGTGTTTTTATGGAGATGGACGAGAACAGACTTATTGCCGAAGGTTTCAGCAAAGAAGAGATAGCCGCAGCGATAGTCAGGGGAACTGCCGCCAGTTATTACTACAAGTTCGTCGGAGGCTCACAGCACGCCGGCGACAAATGTTCCGCTCAGGGAGGCCCTCCTTTGGGAAAGGCATTCCTTGCGGCACTTGCTCAGGTATCGGAAAAGCAGATAGAGGCCTATCCACACAGAGAAATGTTCGGTGCGTGGGGGCAGGCTTTGGACATAATCGAGAACATAAAACAGTTGAAAGCACAGGGTAAGAGCTGTGAATCCGCGTTCAGGGGCTGGGACCTGGTCGATATGCCTTTCGAGAAGGACAAAATGTCGTGTAAAGACCTTTTTGAGGGAAAGACCTGTGGCATGAGAGATTGCCAGCTCGAAGTATTTTCCATAGAGGATGACGAGATAATTACAGGAGGTTTTTGCCCGAGGGGAAATTCAGAGTCGGCCAAAAAACCGAAAACGAACTATGTGGACAAATATCATAAGATATATGAAAGGCATTTCAAAGAGCAGGGAGGTCTGCTGGACGAGCTGTCCGATATGAAAATAGACAAGCAGCAGACGATAACTGTTGGAATAAAAAGAAGCACCGCAACACTCAGCGAAAAGGGAATCTGGAGCGCGGCTCTGTTTAAGAAGCTCGGCTTCTATCCTGTTGTATCACCGAAAACGAATAAAGAAATCGCAAAGATAGGCGTTGATAATTCGAGAACAGAATTCTGTATAGCGAGAAAACTGGCAACAGGACACGCGTCTGTTCTTAACAGGCACCCGGACATAGAATACCTTTTTAATCCAAGCTTTATCGAGTTAAGGACCGGTACGCTACCGGACCTAAAGTATTGCATTTATACTGAAACTGAAGGTTACATCTTAAACGATGTGCTTTCGCTCGATAAAGACAAGCAGATAAATCCCATCCTGCACTTTGGTGATATGGGCTTGCTTGTGCGGGAAATAAAAAAGGAATTCGACAGGTTAAAGTTTGGTTTCACGGAAAGACAGTTAAAAAATGCCATCAAATATGCCGACTCAGCAGAAAACAAATTCAAAGCCGAACTCTACAACGAAGGAGACAAGTTCCTTCAAAAGGTAGAGCGGAACAATGAAAAGGTCTATGTTGGTATAGGCAGAGATTATGTACTTCTTGATCCGGAAGCAAGTTCGAACTCAGGGGCTATGTTGTCACAGATCAGAGGATTAAATTACATACCTCAGCTCTTCTTAGAGCATAAATTCATGAATATCTCACTTGACGAGGTGGTCGAGAACGAATTCTGGGTGCAAAGTGTTAAG
>CAZIAN010000107.1:0-12013 GCA_964537355.1 uncultured Pirellulales bacterium
ATTTGCCTAAACCTATATAACCGCCCTGACGGTTTCTCTGCTTAAAGGGAAGAAGGAAATCTTTTTCCGCATCGAGCACTAACGCATTATTGTTTATGGTAATATCAATCCTACGGCCGATTTCACCGTCAATTGTCACCTGGTCAATATTAAGCGGAGAAAGTTTCTCCCCCGCATATATTTGATTGCTTGTGACGCCGATAAGTAGCAGTACTAATAAAATTAAGCCTGTGTTGATTTTCTTTTGTTTGTCCATAATGATGTCTCCTGACTGATGTGCATATTGTACACTTACTTAGTTCCCAAATCAACGTAAATAGAAATCCTATGAATCGAACCTCAACTTAATCATTTTATATTTGAAAAATAAAGGTTTTTATGCTAATCTTCGTACATGAACAAGGCATTTGAAAAAAGCCGCATATCACATGAATTTTCATATAACAAGGGGATGGTAAAGGAGCAAAAAATGAACAAAGGACGGACGAGAGCACACACAGCCTGGCTCACCGGGCTTATTATTTGTTCGTGCCTGTTTCCTGTGGGTATTTTGAAGGGCGAAACGGCAAAAGAAATCCTCGACACAAGCGGTATTAAAGGCGGTCTGATAGTACATCTGGGTTGTGGAAACGGAATGCTGACGGCTCGATTGCGCGCCGGTGAACAATACTTTGTCCACGGCCTTGATATGGACAAGGCAGAAGTCGCCGCAGCTCGAAACAATATTATCGAACAAGGGATCTACGGCCCTGTGAGCGTCGATCAATGGGATGGAGAGCACCTGCCTTATGCCGACAATCTTGTCAATCTTATTGTAGCCGAAGAGCCTGAAAATATCTCTGAAGCTGAATTGCTTCGGGCGCTTGCCCCTGAGGGTATCGCTTTGGTTCGGCAAAAAGGAAAATGGAAAAAACTAACCAAGCCCAGGCCTGCGGAACTTGACGAGTGGACGCACTACTTCCACGGCCCGGACGGTAACCCGGTGGCTCAGGATTCCATTGTCGGCCCGCCAGAGAGAATACAATGGGTAGGAAGCCCACGTTGGTCGCGTCACCACGACCATATGGCCAGCATGACATCTCTTGTTTCAACCGGAGGACGCCTCTTCTACATCTTTGACGAAGGTCCTACAGCTTCGATCCAGCTTCCGTCCCAATGGCGGCTCATCGCACGTGATGCATTTAACGGGGTCATCCTTTGGAAACGCAATATCAACCAGTGGAACACCCAGCAGTATCCGCTCAAGAGCGGCCCGGCTCATCTTTTGCGCCGTCTCGTCGCGGTTGGCCAGCGCGTCTATGTCACTCTCGGCATCGACGCGCCGGTTACGGCACTTGACGCCGCACGCGGAAACACACTACTGACGTATCAAGACAGTGAACATACACGGGAAATCGTGGTTTCCGAGGATGTTGCATTCTTTGTAACCGACACTTCACGGTCCATCCTCCCAGACTGGCGCCGTAAAGATACTTATGTCTGGGCCAACACACAAAAAGCTAACCCGGGCTGGGGCTGGAAGGGAACTCCGCGCAAGATACTCGCTTACGAAGCCGACTCCGGCCACCTATTATGGCAGACCGAAGCTCCCGTAGCTCCTTGCTCACTGGCAGTGGACTCTCAACGGCTCGTCTTCCACGACGGAAATAAACTGGTTTGTCTGGACCGGCGCAACGGCAACACCCTCTGGGAAAGTGAGCCGGCACCAACCGGATTACCCGTTCACACAAGTACAGGGCCCCGAGTATTGATCTACAAAGATGTTGTTCTTCTGGCAGCCAATACAGGAAAAATGTCCGGCTTCTCAGCCAAGGACGGAAAAAAGCTCTGGGAGCAGACGCAGCGCCCCAGCGGACATCAATCCTTAAAAGACCTGCTCGTAGTCAATGGTCTGGCCTGGACCGGTTCTATTGCAGGCAATCAAAACGATGGTGCCTTCGCAGGCTATGATGCGATCACTGGAAACCTGGCTCGGGAGTTCCCGGCAGATGTAAAAGTGCACTGGTTCCACCACCGCTGCTACCCATCCAAAGCGACAGAAGATTATTTGATTACTGCACGTAACGGTACTGAGTTCATTGATCTGACAGCCCAGCACTGGAAGCCGCATCACTGGGTACGCGGTGGATGTATTTACGGTGTGATGCCGTGCAATGGAATGACCTATGCGCCAATGGATTCCTGCGGTTGTCAGTTGGAAGCCAAACTCACGGGCTTCAAAGCCCTTGCCCCCGGCCCCATCCCCACGATAACCAAAGCCGTCCTTACAACTCAAAACCGTCTGGAACGGGGACCCGCCTACGGCAAGCCAACCGGTCCGTCCGCCGGGACCACCGACTGGCCTACATATCGTCACGATGAAAGTCGCAGCGGCGCCACGTCTACTACCGTTTCCAGCGAATTGAAACAAAACTGGCAGGTAAAATTATCTGGTCGCCTAAGCGCGCCAACCATTGCCGACGGAAAACTATTCGTCGCCTCCATTGACACTCATACCCTGTATTCTCTGGACGCACAAACTGGTCGTAAGCTCTGGTCTTATACCACCGGTGGACGAATCGACTCCCCGCCAACCTATTACAAAGGGCTTACCCTCTTCGGCTCGGCAGATGGATATGTTTACGCCCTGCGCGCCGGCGACGGCATCCTGGCCTGGCGTTTCCGCGCCGCCCCCATTGACCGCCGCATGATGGCCTGGGAGCAGCTCGAATCCGCCTGGCCGGTCCACGGCAGCGTATTGATCCATAACAACGTGCTCTACTGCACAGCCGGTCGAAATATGTACGTCGAGGGCGGGATTCGTTTCCTGCGCCTTGACCCGACCACCGGTAATCTACTGGGCGAAACGGTCATGAATGACAAAGACCCAGAGACCGGTGAAGATATGCACTTAGCTTACTTGAAGAAGACGCAGGGAAACAACATGCCGGTAGCCCATTCCGACATCCTGACTTGTGACGGACGGCATATCTGGATGCGCTCGCAAAAAATCACTTTCGATGGCAAGAGGCTTGAAATCGGCCTCGAGAACGTAGAAGAACAGAATCCGGAAGACTTTCACATTTTCTGTCAGAACGGCTTTTTGGACGACTCCTACTTCTTCCGCTCTTACTGGACCTTCGGACGTCGCGTTACCGGCGGCTACGGCGGATGGTACAAAGCCGGACGCCTTGTACCTTCGGGTCGCATCCTCTGTTTCGATGAAAAGCGAGTTTATGGATATGGACGCAAACCGGAGTATATGGTCAACGCATCCGTGCTGGAATACCGGATTTTTTCCGCCGACAAGGTAGTGACGCGACAGGCTATCGAACGAGTGGGCAAGGCCGAGCGAGCCATGAACACACGCTCAAGCCAGAAAAACGCCAACTCATCTGACTGGCGCCTGCGCTATTTCTTCCCGGACAAGGACCTGAGCGCCGCAACTTTCCAATGGACTCTTGAGCAACCGGCTTTCATAGCCCGCGCCATGACAGCGGTTTCAGATAAACTCTTTATTGCCGGCCCTCCCGACCTGCTCGATGAACGGCAGGCTTTCCATTCCCCCGATGACCCTGAAGTTCAAGCTAAGTTAAAACGCCAGGTCGAAGCCCTTGACGGCCTGGCCGGTGGACAGCTATGGGTCATCACCAAAGCCGAAGGCAAACTGGTATGTCGCTATGCTCTGGATACTATCCCTGTTTTCGACGGTATGGCCGCCGCTGGGGAAAACCTCTATATGACTACCGTAGATGGACGCGTGATGTGCCTTACCGGAAAGCAAGGAGTTCCTCTCCGCCAGGCCGGTGATAAGCCTTCTCAGGTCATCTGGGACAAACCCGAAGATCCCAGCTACCTGCTTGCCCCTGAGGAAAATAAGGAAGGTGACTTCGCTAAAGTGATGCGTTGTCAGGTTGCTTCTTCGAAACTGGGCTATCGCCTGCGGAGCACAGGTAAAAAGCAGGTAGGCATAGCATTAAAGGAGCTGGACAGGCCAATCACCGGCTCAGTTACTTTCAGGACCCGCATGAAGGCTGTTCAAAGTGCCGATGGATTACTCAGCAATGGATATCTCGCTTTTGGCAACGGTACTACGGACACTAAACTTATCAAGTGCGGCGTGCGTCTAAGAGCCAAGCAAACATCGATTGTTCAGGGACCATTACTTAAAGGCAAGTCCAGTACCGCCAAAATTAACGCCACCAACAATAAAGGTGTGGAAATCGTCGTGAAAGTCAATCTAAGAACCCAAAAGATTATTTACACAGCCGACGGAGTGACCATGGAAGCCGAAATATAACGCCCCCTGCGATCCATTACTCACGTTGGATATGTCATAAACAGCGCGCTCATTGACTTCGCACCTGTAGAAGTAAATGCTCAGTGATTACACAACTTGTATTTAAAAGGGGGTTTGTTTTTGTGCCGAGTAGAGAAGTTTCTTCCACAGACTCAGTTAGTCGCCTTTGTTTGTGCGAAGGAGTTTGCCGCTCTTCTTGTCCCAGATGATGGTGCGAACCTTCATTCGGTGGTCACCGTGGCAATCCGTGCAGACTATTTTCTCAGGATCGGTTTTATCGATGGTCAGCTCCTTCCAGCGGTTAACGACTTTTTCCGGCGGAATATCGTCGGTCTTATGGCACTCCTGACCTTGACAGGAAGTATTCGCCCCTTCTGATTTCTTTTTCAGCCAGTTAGCAATTATCTTCCTGGGTGAAATATCATGCACAGTATGACAGCTTCGACAGAAGGGATCAATTTTGTCGGCTGAATATAAAGTCTCGGGGGCGGTTGTATTGTTTTCGTCGTTTTGATGTGCGGAAGATTCACCGTGACAATTGATACAGCCAATATCAACCTTGGCATGCCGATTAGCGAGAAATTCTGTTTTGTAGTTTGCATGGCAGACAAAGCAGGCAGTGTTCTCATTTGCAGCCTGGGTGGCTGCGGCAGCAAAAGCTTGCTCCTCTTCGCTCGGTTCATCAAGGAGTAAGGGAGCACTTGTATCGATAACAAGCGGTGGAAGCCCTCCTGTGGTTTTAACTTCATTTTCAATTACGGGAACCGCTTTGGCTTCAGCCGGCTCAGATTCGGTTGTGCGTATGCAGCTAAGAAGAGGTACTGTCGAAAGCATTAGAAGTATTGCAAATATTTCCAGGAAACCGTTATCTCTTTTCATTTACTTTCCTTGTGAGAATGTCCACAACTAACGAATCCATATACAGCTCAGACTGCAATTCTTTTCTACAGGAATGATTCACTGAGATAAAGAAAAGCACCGACTATCAAACGTATTCCCAGTCTTTAAGCCACTGATAGTTCGGCGGCAACGAAGCCCATGCACTCTCCATAGCACTGTCGAGTTCGGCTTTTTCCTTCGAGTCGAGTTCGCGACGTTCCTTAACGGCACGTGCCACATTATCAACCTGCTGGACGCTGATAAGTCCCGGCATAGGTGCAGTTATGGCCGGGTTACAAAGGATATAGCGAATGGCCAACCGTGCGAGATTATTGTCTTGTTCAGAGTATGGGCTGTCCGGTGAGCTGTCACCTTTGAAAAGAGAATTGCTGGCAAATGGTTTAATACCGAACCAGCCAACGTTATATTTCCTGAGAGTTGCCCAAAGGCCTGACTCGTCAGTAATGAGTTTGCTGTTTGCGGTATATGGTGTCAGGATAACCTCGACCTGCTCGGAGTACTTTTCAATGATTTCCTTAAGATTAGGCCTGTTGTGTGACGAGAAACCGATAAAGCGGGCACGACCGGTTTTCTTGGCCCAATCGAGGGCCTTAACAGCCTCTTCGACCTCAGCTTCGGTATGACGGCTGCTGTCAACAAGGAGGCTGATTCGCCAGACATCGACATAGTCAAGGCCTGCCTCCTTCATTCCTTCGTCGAGGCCCTGCTTCAGTTTCTTGGCCGAGCGCCATTCTTCGAAGCGGCTTTCCTTGATGTGCCACGAGTAACCGAAATACATCTTGTCCCGTCGGCCTTTAAGGGCCTTGGCATAGGCGAGAATTTCCTCGCGGCAGCATGCATCAACGTAGTTGATACCGCGATCGATGCAGCGCGTAACTACATCATGGCGGTTTTTCTGGAAGTCACTGCGGTCGATGTCCGTGGTCATCCAGCCTTCCGGTTCGCTGCCGCCGATTATTTTAACGAGACGCTTCCAGTGACCGCCGAGACAAATAGCGGAAATCATAAGGCCCGTTCTGCCGCATCGGCGATATTCCATATCGGAGTTGTAATTAAGTATCTTGCGAGAATCTACCTCGCCGAAACTGTTTGAAAGAGAAATCCCGGCGCCAATAGCAGCAC
Source organism: uncultured Pirellulales bacterium (assembly GCA_964537355.1). GTDB lineage: Bacteria > Planctomycetota > Phycisphaerae > Sedimentisphaerales > Anaerobacaceae > NIOZ-UU13. Next base: position 6,302 of record CAZIAN010000107.1, read on the forward strand.
CGGTGACCGCGCTTTCTCTAATGAACCGACGACGTGTAATTTTATCACTCATTCTAAAACCTCCCTACTTACTCCCGTTTGTTCCGGGACATTATTTAAGTTGAAGTTTCCATTCGGTTCGTTCGTCAATGACTTCTGTATCTTCGGTTACTCATGGTACCATAGATTTATTCGGATATCAAGAGACTGAGGCATAATTTTATAATGTCGAAAATCCATATGTGCTTGCTTTTTTTATATTACTTTCGCATCTGCTATCTTGCTATCTGCACCAAATATAGTATATACTTATTTACCAGAGCTTCCTGTAATAAAAGCTGTCGTGATTGTAATCAAACAACCATGAATTACAACAAATTGGTGAGGTAAGGGTTAAATAGTTCCTCTCAATGAAATATAAGGAAAATCCATGAACAATGCATGGCCAATAACCCGAAAGATCATTTTGGTGATCATCTTGTGTATCAGTCCGTTGACATCTCAAGCCACCGAGAACGGTAGGCTAAGCGTCACTGGACTTCGTTGTGAACACGCCATGAATCCGATCGGAGTTGATCAGACGACGCCGAGCTTTGAATGGCGTCTTCAATCTAAACGGCGAGGCGTAAATCAGTCGGCATATCAAATTCGAGTAGCATCCAGCCTCGAAAACCTGAAGACTTCTACAATCGATCTATGGGACAGCGGGCGAGTTAACTCAGACAAATCACATAATATTGTGTACGGCGGTACTCCGCTTCAATCGTCTCATCGTTACTACTGGACCGTTCGTGTATGGGACCAGACCGGTGAAATGACAAACTGGAGCCAACCAGCCACTTTCGTCACCGGATTACTTTCCACCGACGATTGGCAGGCAAAATGGATAACCGCGAGCCGAACCGACAAAGACCCTCTACCCATCTTTCGAAAATCCGTTCGATTTAATAAACCCCTCAAAAATGCGATAATTCATATATGCGGTTTAGGCCATTACGAGCTGAGCATAAACGGCCGGCGTGCTGGGGATTACCAGATGGACCCGGGCTGGACCAACTATCGCAAGACATGCCTCTACAGCTCGTACGACATAACAAATATGCTCGAACCCGGTGACAATGTGATAGGTGTGATGCTCGGCAACGGCATGTACAACGTTTCCGGCGGACGCTACACAAAGTTCAAGGGGTCATTCGGCTTGCCGAAACTTATTTGCCAAATGCACGTCAATTTCCTCGATGGCTCATCTCAGGTAATTTCTTCAGACGAAACATGGAAATACGACTTGGGGCCGATTGTATTCACGTGTATCTACGGCGGAGAGGATTATGATGCTCGATTAGAACAGATCGGCTGGGACCGGCCCGGCTTTGATGACCGGCAATGGTCACCTGCAAGTCTTTGCGATGGTCCCGGTGGCAATCTTGTTGCTCAGTATGCGCCGCCAATTAAGGTGGCTGACTATCTCCCGGCTGTGGCAATACAGCGTCTTGAAGATGGTCAATACGAGATTGATTGCGGAACTAACCTGTCCGCCCGGCCTCTGATAAAAGTAAGAGGAACCGCCGGCAGCCAGGTTGTAATAAAAGTTGCTGAAAAACGCGGCCAGCCGTGGACACTTAACAAAGGCCACATTTATACTTATACACTTAAGGGCAAGGGGGATGAAGTCTTTCGACCCCGCTTTACATATTTCAGCTTCCAGTACCTGTATATTTCGGGCGTTGACCGTCCTGAAGATGTCAAGAGTCGGCCCGAGCGAACATTGCTTTTAGAAGCAGGCAGCGAATTCCTCACAAGTTCGGCACCTTCGGTTGGTGGTTTCGAATGCTCCAATCCGCTGTTTAATGATATCAATGCCATGATCAACCGTTCAGTGCGCAGCAACCTGCAAAGTATTCTAACCGACTGCCCGCATCGTGAGAAACTTGGCTGGCTGGAAGTCGCCCATTTGATGGGACCTTCGATCTTCTACCACCGTGATGTTCAACTTCTCTACCGGAAGATATGTCGAGATACGACTGAGTCGCAACTGGACAGCGGAATGGTTCCCGATATCGCGCCGGAGTACACGCGGTTCAGTGGTGGATTCTTCGAATCGCCTGAATGGGGCAGCGCCTGTGTGCAATTGCCGAATTTGCTATATAAATGGTATGGTGATTATGCTATCGAAGATCAGCAGTATGAGACCATGAAGCGATATACACTTTATCTGGCGTCAACACGGAATGAAAAAGGACTTGTCAAAGCCGGATTGGGAGATTGGTACGACTGGACACCGCAGTACGGACACAAAGGCGCATCCCAGCTTACACCGGGTGAATTGCCCGCCACGGCGTTTCTTTATGATAATGCCCGAATTCTAACCCGTCTTGCCTATAGGATAAATAAAATAAATGATGCCGCGGAATTTGACGAACTCGCCAGCCGGGTACGAAAAGACTTCATCAGGGCCTATTATAAACCTGATGAAAACTCAGTCGCAACGGGTTCTCAGGCATCTCTCGCAACTGCGCTTTATTTCGGCCTCGTACCCGAAGAAGACCGTGAAAAGGTCCTGGCCAATCTGGTTGCAAAACTTGAAAAAGCTCAGTATCGCCAGAGCACCGGGGAAGTCTGCTTCCGCATGTTGGTACAGGCACTGGCGGAAGGAGGACGCTCCGATGTGGTTTATCGTTTGATCAATCGCTCCGATGCGCCAGGCTATGGCCGTATGCTGAAACTTGGTTTTAAAACACTTTCAGAAAGATGGGACAGGCCGGGCTCATCGATGAACCATTGCATGTTCGGCCATATCCAGGAGTGGTTTCAGAATTCGATACTCGGTATTCGCCAGACCCCCGATTCCGTCGGTTTTAAATGCTTGCTTCTTCAGCCGAACCTTCTCGGCGATCTGACCTTTGCTTCAGGACATTATGACAGCATTTATGGTCGTATTAAAAGCAGTTGGCGAATCGATAACAACCACTTTAATTGGAAGGTTACTGTGCCGCCAAACACAACCGCCGAAGTGCATATACCGACAACGGATATTGAAAAAGTGACCGAAAACCGCCATCCCGCGGCCCAGGCTCAAGGCGTATCATTTCTGCGCACCGAACCATCTCGAGATCCGACAAAAAGTATCAAATATGCTGTCTTCAAAATTGGTTCCGGAGAATACGAATTTCAGGCTCCTATTGAGCCAACTAATAAATAATAAGGAACTGGACATGATAAACAAAACAACACGAAAAAGCTTTTCTCTGATTGTCATTATATTACTGGCTTCCGTAGTACAGGGACAGGAGTGGACTCGCTTCCGCGGCCCGAATGGTCAGGGGATAAGCCAGGCCAAAACGATGCCGGTAAAATGGACGAAAAAGGATTTCAACTGGAAAGTCAAACTTCCGGCAGGAGGCCATAGCTCACCGGTAATCTGGAATGACAAAGTGTTCATGACCTGTGAGAATCCCCAGTCGGCTGGAGGCATGCTTTTGGCCCTTAAAGTTTCCGACGGCCGTACGTTATGGGAAAAAAAATATAAGCTCACCGCCTACAAACATCATCAGGACAACACCTATGCTACCGCCACTCCTGTTGTAAACGCCGACCACGTTTACGTCCTCTGGCAAACAAGTAATGAGGTGATACTGGCCGCGGTTGACCATAGCGGCCATGATATCTGGCAACGCACTTTTCCCGGGATATATTCTCGCTTTGGGCCCGGAACATCGCCCATGCTTTTCAATGATATCGTTGTATTTACTCACGAGCATTGGAAAGGCCGTAAAGAATACCAAAGTAAATGGATTGCTCTCGACCGAAAAACAGGCCAAACGCGCTGGACAAAAGAGCGAAATAACAGCGAGATATCCTATTCGACGCCTTGTGTTTACTCCCCTAAAAGTGGCGAACCTCAATTGATTTTCACCAGTTGGTCTCACGGAATTTCCGCCGTGGACCCCGATACGGGAGCGGTAATATGGGAATTACAGTCTGCGCTTCCTTCCCGAGTTGTAAGCTCTCCAGTTATTGCCGGTGATTTAATAATTGGCTCGTGTGGCAAAGGCGGAACCGGCAAACAATTATCGGTTGTCCGGGCCGGCTCCGGAGATAATTCTACAAAGCCTGAGTTGGTTTACACGCTCACAGGCAAGTCCGCTCCCTATGTTCCTACATCCCTGGTTAAAGACGGCCTGCTCTTTACCTATCACGACCAGGGTGATGTTTCCTGTCTGCGTCTTGAGACGGGTAAAGCGCTCTGGTCTGCAAAACCGGGCGGCAGGTTTTACGGCTCGCCTGTCTGGGTCAACGGTTTACTGTACTGCATCAATAGAGCAGGTGACGTTGTCATAATTAAAGCAGCTCCGAAATACGAACTGCTGGCTATCAATTCATTAGGCGAAAAGAGCCAGGCCACCCCCGCCGTAGCAGACGGCAGGATGTACCTGCGCACATATTCACATCTAATCTCGATTGGCGGCAAGACGGAATAATTAGAAGGCACGAGTTATCAACTTCGTGCCTTCTGTTTTATTTCTTTATAAAGTGACTCACACGTTATCCCGCACGACGAAAGGTTCGCGGTAAGAACACGTAATGTACTTGTTGGCCTTGTTCGCATTCGGCCCGACAAACCGTTCCTTCTTACGGTCGTAGGTCAACGCCGGCCCGAGGATAAATTTATCCTTTGCGGGATCGACTCCATTGGCACCCAACTGTCCCAGCACATGATAGAGTGTATCCAGGGCGTCCGGGTGTGTCTTCATACTCTCGTGAACCTCTTCAATGGTGGCCTCAGAGCCGGCACGCCAGGCGATATTGGCCTGATGACAAACGGCCGTACCGAGATGGCCGACTTCGATATCCGCAGCAAGGTCCTGACGGCGTTCACTTCGAACACAGTCTATAAAGTTCTGGGCATGTGCCGATCCGCCGTCTCCTTTGTATTGGTGGACACGCTTTCCGTCTTTATCATAGGCGCCGCCGCCGCCACGCGCAATCTTAATCGCAGCATGCTCGCACTGGATGTGATTACCACCGCCGCGACCGAGATACATCGCACCCCTTTTGTCACCGCCACGTTGTCCGGGGTGAGGAAGGTTGCGAATATCAACAACGACCGGCAAGCCATTATAATCCATCAGTGAGAAATGCATGTTTGGCGTTTCGCCGTTGTCATCCCAGACATAGCGTTTTCCGGCCGCGACAATTTTGGTCGGCACATCATCCCAGCCCAAGATGTGACGGAAGTCGTCGATGTAGTGAATTCCCCAGTTTGCCATTTCACCATCGCCCCAGTTCCACTGCCAATGCCAGTCGTAATGGAACTGTTTTCGCATGACGGGTGTCATAGGAGCCGGGCCGGCCCAGAGGTTGTAGTCAATTTCTTCTGGAACGGGCTGCGGTTCAGTCACTTTCCCGATTGAGTCTCTGACACCCATCCTTGAGCAGTGAACCCAGAGCACCTTACCCCACCTGCCGGCCTTGATATCGCGAGCGGCTTCCTGAGTTGAGGGACACGAACGATGCTGCGTCCCGGCTTCGACGATGCGATTATACTTTCGAGCAGCCTCGACCATCTTGCGGCCTTCCCATATCGAGTGGCTGACCGGTTTTTCCACGTAAACATGCTTACCTGCCTGGCACGCATAAATCGTCATCAGAGAATGCCAATGATTGGGTGCTGCGATTACGAGAGCGTCTATATCTTTGCGTTCCAGGAGTTTCCTGACATCGGCGTAACCGGTT
>CAZIAN010000108.1:0-12006 GCA_964537355.1 uncultured Pirellulales bacterium
AGGGGGCAACATTAATATTACGGGCAACGTGCTCAGTGACGTTCAGGTCAATATACATCTTAATAAGGTTCGCGGGGTCACAATCGTCGGTAATACAATCTGGAAGGGCTATACGCATGACTTTCTAATCGAAGGCAGCTCAAGTGTTGTTATTGGTTCCAACATATTCGACCGCAATCCTCGTTACCATTACGGCGATGGTGCCAGCGCCAATAGAGGGCTTGTCTTCCGTGATTGTGACAGCATCATTCTCACAGGGCTGCAAATCAATAATGTCTGGCGGAAAAAAGGGGGACTTATCCTGGAAAAGTGCCGGCATTTCAATATCTCCGGCTGCATAATTCTCGACTGCGATAACTGCGGTATTCTTATGGATGACGTTCAGGATACAATTGTTTCAGGCTGTACAGTAAGTGATACCCGGATGGAATCAAAGGAAGTTACGACTATAAAAGTTACAAAAGGCAAAGGTAACTTCATTGTAAACAATCTTTTGGCTGGTCAACTGGAAATCGCTCCAGGCTCATGTAAGGCAACGAATAACCTGAAGAACTAACTCAAAATATCCATAAACTTGCAAGGAAGATGCAGAGTGCATTGCATTAAAGCACTTCTTGAAATTTCTCTTTGGCGGCCCCGCAAACGGGACATTTATCAGGAGCATTGTCTTTGACAGTATTACCACATACCGGACAGACATAAATTTTGGCATCGGGTAAATCCGAACCTGACTTCACTGCATTCAAAGCCTGAGTGTAAAGGCCGTGATGAATCTCTTCTACCGCAAGAGCATTTTTAAAAGAGGTAACAGCTCGATTATTTTCTTCTTTTTGTGCTTCGGCAATAAACTTCGGGTACATTTGCTGGAACTCGAATCCCTCTCCTTCGATGGCTGAATTAAGGTTATCTTCAGTGTTTTTGATTCCTCCCATTACACGCAGGTGTGCATGGGCATGGACGGTCTCTGCTTCGGCGGCGGCACGAAAGAGCTTCGCAACCTGAGGATATCCCTCGGCTTGAGCTTTCTTTGCAAAGGCCAAATACTTTCGGTTTGCCTGGCTTTCACCAGCAAAAGCTTCATTCAAATTATCGTTTGTTGCCAATGTAAATACTCCTTTCATTCACATTCTATAATTCAAATACTATGTACAATTGAGCTTATTCTTCGATAGAATATCAAATCCCTTTATAAATTCAAGTTTTCTATTATTCCTGGGAAGTATGCAAAAATATTAAGGCATTAAACACATATAAAAAGCAAATATTTGTACTTTATTATTAGGTTTGGTATTATGACGACAAAAGATTTCATATTGAGAAGAATCGGATAATTGAGGACTATATTTTATGAATCATTTCACCAAGTATTATATTGTTTGTTTAAGCCTTGTCATCTCTCTGCAAATTGGATGCGCTTATTCACAGACCCCATCGCTCGGTCTGTTTGAGGAGCATAGTGATATTGGTGATGTACTTAAGGCCGGCCATGTGAAATACGATGCCGCACAGAAGAGTTATCTCATTACCGGCGGCGGAGAGAATATGTGGTTTAACAATGATGCGTTTCACTTTCTCTGGAAGCGAGCATCTGGGGACATCTCGCTTGCAGCGGACGTCCGCTGGATAGGCACCGGCGGCAATCCTCACCGCAAGGCCTGCCTGCTCATTCGCCAAAGTCTCGAACCGGATTCTCCCTATGCTGATGCCGTAATTCATGGTGACGGCCTTACGTCGCTTCAATATCGACAAGTGCGCGGTGGCTCGACACGCGAGATTCAATCAAACATGAAAGCCCCGCTTAGAATCCAAATCGAGAAAGAGGCCGATTATGTTTTTATGTCAATTGCCTGTGAGAATGAAACACTCCGTTCAGCAGGTGGCTCTTTCAAGATCAAATTCAGTGAGCCCTTCTATATCGGACTCGGTGTTTGCGCCCACGACAATGCTGTATTGGAGAAAGCCATTTTCTCAAACGTCGAAATCAAAACGGGCAAACTGAATACCACAAAAGGAACTACGCTTGAAAGCACATTAGAAACCGTAGCAATTGCTTCAAAAGACCGACGTGTTGTCTATCACATTCGCGATCATATCGAGGCTCCCAACTGGTCAAGAGATGGAAAATACTTTCTTTTCAACAGCGGCGGCAAGATTTATAAGCTGCCGGTCGAGGGCGGGGAACCTCTGTTGATTGATACCGGATTCGCAACACGTTGTAATAACGACCACGGCCTATCACCCGATGGCACGCAATTAGTTATAAGCGACCAATCACAGGGGAATAGAAAATCGCTTATTTATACTTTGCCGGTTGGTGGTGGAACGCCACGCCGTATAACTTCGCTTGGGCCGTCTTACTGGCACGGCTGGTCGCCGGATGGAAGGACCCTGGCTTTCGTGGGTGAACGCAGTGGCGAATATGACATATATACCATACCAGCAGAAGGTGGAGAAGAAGTACGATTGACGAAAGCCCCCGGCCTGGACGATGGTCCCGATTATTCACCTGACGGCAAATACATATACTTCAACTCGACACGAACCGGGACGATGCAAATCTGGCGAATGAAATCTGACGGCAGCGATCAGCAGCAAATCACCTTCGATAATTACAACGACTGGTTCCCGCATCCATCACCTGACGGCCGATGGATTGTGTTTCTGTCGTATGAAAAAGATGTCGAAGGACACCCGGCGAACAAGGACGTTATGCTTCGTATTATGCCGACGGAAGGAGGCGAGATTCAGGTGCTTGCCAAACTCTTCGGCGGACAGGGAACTATCAATGTGCCATCCTGGTCGCCCGACAGTAAAAACATAGCCTTCGTGAGCTATAGGCTGATTAATCCCTGACCTGGATTTGGTTAGTACTTTTAACTTTTCTTTGTTTTAAGATGCTGTCGCTATTACTGGTCGAGGTTCTCTGCGTTTTCAGTCTGTTCGTAGATTTGAGCGATATTAGAGAGCAATGCTTCGAGTTTTGAAAAATATTCATCTTCGGAAAAAGTCTCTCTCGAATCACGAAGCTTCATAACTTCAAGTTCAAGATTATCCCGTTGTGTTCGCAGGGTGGGAGCCATTTTCATCTCATCTTCACTGCAAACCAGGTAAAACTGGTGAGCGCGGTAGCCGTCGAGAGATGCGCCATCCCGGGCCTTTTGTACAGGCCGGATGCCTCGAAACCAGTCGGCCCGCGTGCCCAGCCCATCCCCATTGTCGTCAAGCAAGGCATGTTCGGTGACGAGGCGACCGGCAGCAGAATAGAATTCATTAACACGATTAGAAGCAGTCAGAAACGCTTCAAGCAATGAAGTTTGGCCATCTTTGTCAAGATCTGCTTTTGGATCGGCGATTGAATCGGAAAGGTATTGACCAAACCTCGCATAGTTCTGTTCAAAACCGCTCTTGGTAGCCGTGATTATTACCCGTTCCTTTGCAGACAACCTGCTTAAGAAAGGAGCACTTGACGAAGCTGCATTTATGACCGCAACAGGCCTGAGAAACGGTTTAAGCCATTCAGCCAGGACATCGGCCGAGATATCAGGGCCACGGAGGTTGAATTTTGCAGTTCTTCCATCGAAAGTTCCATGGCCGATTAAAACAAGCCATAAAGCAGAAGAGGTTTGTTTCGACTCATTCATCAATATGTCCTGTAACCTCCCACAATCAGACGAACCCTCAGTTTTATCCAAACCAATTGAGACATATTTCGCATGACCTTTTAAGCAGGCTTTCTCCCATAAGCCAGCCCACTCGTTGAATTGTGCCGTGTATTCCGGAGTCCCGGCAGCACCTACAACAACAATTACGACAGGGATTTGTGGGTTTTCCGCCTCTGATATTTGGGCAGAAAGCACAGCACCTCCGAGAACCAGGATACCAACCAATAATGTTATTATTATTTTCATGGCATTCCCTTCCACCGTCGCAGAGTCCATTCACCTGCAAAACACAATAGAACAAACAGGAAAATGGCCGGCAAAATCCACGGCAAATCCCACAAAGGCTTGACCCATGTATCAGTGATTGGAGCAGCCCGATTAGGCAGGTTACTAACAAAATCATCTAATGCGTCAAGCTCAATAACATTGCCTCCGGTCTGATTAGCAATTCTTTCGAGCAATGGGCGATTGGTTCCTATCGACCTAAATTCATTAGCTTCAAGATCAACAGCCCATCCGGTTTTTGCGTCACCAAGCTCGATACCATTGGCATCGGTTACAACGGCACGGGCAAAGTATCCTCCATTAGAGCGAGGAATATGTGTAGCCTCAAACAGCCCGCTTTCAGTAAGAACGGGTTCGGCCGTTAGCTGTACTTTTTGGCCCTGGGGTTCACGCACTTCTATAGCAACTGAAACATTATCCATAGATTCAAAATCTTTATTACGGGCATAAACCTGAAGCACAACCGGCTGGTTTATTTTTTCCGGCTTGTGCACCGCCTTGAGAGATATCCGGCCGGGAACATCAGCAACCAGCCAACGCAACATTTGTCTCCAGAATTTATTCATTTCTTCATGCATTTGAGACTGTTTCATACCCCATCGCCATATATCACCGATTGTTAATGCTGCGACACGCCCATTGCCATACCTCTGTATAACCAAAGCCGGGATCTGGTGATCCGGATCGTTGCCAACAGTAGCAATTACTCTTGCACCGGGTTTAACCGCCCGTGTGCAATTGAGCACACGAAATGCCGGCATCTTCAAGAGCCGCCGTATTTCATCCTGCTCATTGTCACATAATCTGGCCCACGGCTGGAGTAAGCCTTCACGAGTCAGATTCATATATGCCTGATTTACTGTTTCCTGCCCTGCCATCCGGTCCAGATAGACAGGTAAAATATGACCAATAGGTGTGCGATGGAAGTTGCCCTTCTGGAATGATTCTTTTCCTCCGAGCATTAAGAAACCACCGCCGCGCCCGGAAACAAATTCCTGGAGCAGCTCCATTTGGTCATAAGAGAAGAACTCCGCTTCGACGTCATCGAGTATGACGGCATGATAACCGAATAATTCTTCTTTTGTTTTGGGAAATCCATCGCGAAGCTCCTCCTTGTTACGGGTGTTAAGGCGTACAAGAACAGGCTGGTCATACTGTTCGGTTTCTTCCTTATCTTTATTGTCAAATCCGCGATACAACGGATTGCTTACCTCACCGGCGCGTCCCCGCCAATCATACTTCGGTTCCCGTCTGGCGACGCGAAGAAGCCCCACAAGCTGCACCTGCTCATCTTCACTGATTGCCCGCTGCAGAAACTTATACTCCCAGTTCGGCCTGCCGGTAACATACAGAATCCGATACGGCCCCTCGCCGCGATCAACGACAACTGTACGTTTATTGTTGGCCAGTGTCGCTTCCGATGGTTCTTTATCCTGTTCCGGAATTCCATCGGGCAGGATTTCTTCTGTTATGCTAAGATTATAAAACAAAACGCCGGTCTTATCCGGACGCAGGCGAAAACGGAACGCCTGTTTCTCATCATCCTTAGAGATTTTGTATGTTTGCCGCTCCACAAGCTTACCTGAGTTTTCAAGCAAATCCACCCTAACGGTTTTACCGGTATAACCAGTTGCCTCAACATCGGCCTGAATCATCACCGGAGCATCCTCGAAAGACGTTTGGCTAACAGAGACATTTGTCAAAGAGATATCTTTTTGTGGTTTCGGACCTCCTATTACAACCGGGTAAACCGGAGGCACAGACGACAAATCATAGAATTGCTCGGACAGGTCCGTAGCATTTCCATCGGTCATCAAGAGCACACCAGCCAACGGTCTGCCTTTGTAGCGAGTAGTAATTGTTTGTAAAGTCATACCTATCGCAGAGGTCTTGCCGTCAAAATTCAACTCTGAAAAATCTGTCGTTCGGCGTAAGCGAGAATCGAATAAATATTGTCGGACCTGAAAAGTCTCGGCCAAAGTGCCAAGCCAATTGGAATTATCCGTTTGTAATGCAGCCTTAAGGATTTCTCCGCGGCTTTGAGTTATGCCCTGGTCCCGAATATTCATACCGCTGCTGTTATCAGCTACAACTAAAAAAAGATTTGCGCCGGATTTGGCGCGTCTTCCACTCCAAAGCGGCTCAATCATACATATCAGCAGGACCAACACCCCTAAAAGCTTCAGACAAAAAGCGGTCTTATGAATCGCTCCTAATTCCACTGATTGCCGATATGACCAAAACAGTAGAACAACAGCCGCAGCTAACACCAGCATTATCAGCCAAAGCCATGGGCCTACAGGGATAGTGATTGAACCAAGTAAAATCATCAATCGCCGCCTCCAAGGTTTTCATAATACCTTCGTACCAATTCGGCAAAACGTCCCGGGACCGGGTCGCGATCGATAGGTACAAGCGCTTCGTCCGACTGGAGTTGAGCAAGCTTGTCACTGAGATGTTTACGTAATTCTGTCAACGGATTTGTGATTTGCTGCTTTACAAGATCCCACTGTGGCTCTTTACCGTGACGAGTAAATTCGGAACGAATCGAACGCGCGCGATCTCGAATCCTTGCCGCTTCGTCGCGTAAGTCGCGTTCATCGAGCATCTCTTCCACATCGCGGAGTCGATCCGACCATTGGCTGAAGTCTCTGCCGGTGAGCGGACCGTTTGGGTCACCCGAGTCCCATTGCCCGGATTGATAACCACCCAAGCCACCCGGACCGGTTCGTCCGCCAGAATCAGCCCTCCTTCCAGGACGAGCATCGGCAGTTTGTCTTCTTGAGCCGCCGCGCGGTGAGCCCTGTTGTTGAGCATTGTTAGGATCAGAATCTGATTGACGATTTCCGCCCGTGGCGCCATTTGCCGATGCTCTGCCGCCTTGCGGCTGTTGTGCTGATTGCCTGCCCTGCTTCTGGCTTTCAGTTTCTGATTGAGCGTTACCGGGTCTCTGCTGATTTGATGATGAGTCCGCCATCTCGTTAGAATCACTTGGCTGCCCCCGGCCTTGATTGCCTGCACGAGAGGCTTCTTCATTAACCTGTCTAATCAGCTCGTCAAGCTGTTGTCTGGCCAGACGCAACGATTCTGTTTCATCACCAAGCACATTTTCGGCAGCATCTTCGACACCTTTCCTCATCTCTTCGATACCTTTTCCGGCCTGTTTCTCAATCTCCTGTGCCTGCGGCAGGAAATTGCGTTTTAGCAGTTCTCCGGTTGCTTCAAGTGCCTTGTCAACATTGTCGGTGCCAGCCTTTCGTAACGTATCATAGAGCTTCCTCGAAAGCAGCGGCTCGGAAGTCTCAGACTGCTCGCTTACCTCTTTCATCTGTTCAATTAAATTTTCGGCATCCTCTCTCTGCCGGTCGATTCGTTCCGCCAGCTCACGGTTTACTCCGGTATATGTAAGTGTTTTTCTTTCGGAATCTATCTGTTGTTTGATATCTTCTGCTATTTCATTTTGCCGCTGGTCGAGCTGCTGTGCATTCTCGCGCATATTTCGCATCTGCTCGGTAAACTGCCCTGAAGTACTTTTCCGAAAATCGTCACGCATCTGTTCCAGCTCACGCTGTGCACGTGTCGTGGAAGTTATTGCCCTTGAGAGCATACCCTTTTCCAGCTCTTCAGCCGACTGACGGATTCTTGAGCGGCTCTGATCGAGCTGCTCTCTCGCATCGGCCATACGCTGGCGATTCTCCGATCTCTCCATTCGTTGCCGCAGTTCGTCAATGTCCTGAAGCGTCTGGAGCTGCTGTTCTGTGAGACGCTTGAGCTGCCGGCGAATCTCCTCCTTCTGCTGCTCGTTCTCGGCTTGCTGAAGCGCCGCCTGAGCTTCTTTGAGTCTTTCGCTCATTTCATTCTGTCGTCGGGCCAGTTCACGAAGCCTGTTAAGGACCTGAAGATCCTCACGTTGTGTCTGCTGCTGAGATTGAGCCAATCGCTGAGTTTCGTATCGATTCTCCTTTTGCGTCATCTCCAATTGCTGCAATTGCTGCTCAGAGCGGCCGGAATTACCTGAACTCGAGCTGCTGCCTCTACCCGAGCTACGACCTCGTGCAACCTGATTATCGAGTTTTTTGAGTTTAAGCAGCTCTTGATATGCCAACTGCTCGGAGGCCAATGCCGGTGTCAGTTCTCCCGTTGAAGCTGACTGGCCCGCCTGAGTTAAATGTTCCAGCGATGTCTCCATATGCCCGGCAGCTTCCTGCAAGGTTTTCATAGCGGATGCGTCTTCTGCCTTCGAGATCGCCGATTGGGCCTGCTGCAACACATCAGCCTGTGATTGCTGGACAACATCAAGGTCTTCATTGTGGTCATCAATATCCCCCGACTGCTCGGCCTGCTTCTTAACATTCCAGGTAGCACTGATAATCTGCTTCTGTAATTTGGCAAGCTGATCGCCCTGCTGCCCCTGCTGTTGCTGGCCGCTTTGGCTTTGGCTCTGATTGTTCTGCTGCTGTGATGACTGGCTTTCGCGGAAAATCTCTTCAAAGTGACGAACTTCGGCAAAATATATATCGCTGGAAGTTCTTCGGTTCCTGCCGTCCGCTCCTACATCGTCAGCCCAGAAGAAGTAAGTAAGCAACTGGTCGGGCCGGGCGTTAATATCTTCAAATGCCAATAAGTGCTGAATATGTAAGTTCTCGTTTGACAGCACCGACTGGCCAAGGGTGATGTCTCTACTTTGAGTACCGGCAAGTGTATAACTCAGCCCATAACCGGTCACACCATAGTCATCCGATACCTGGGCTTCCAAGTTCAATTCCTCTAAAGGTGATGCAACTACATCACGATTGGGAAATAGCGGTTTTAGTTCGGGGGGTAGGTTTTTATGGACATTAATTATAAAACGCGGCGGAATTTTATTTGTCAATCCCTGAGCATCAGTTAGATACAGCTCAAATCGTTGACTCTCCATAGGTGTGATTAAAGTAGTATAGGTATTCGGCTGTTCATTATCGGAGATTAGATTTATAGTTGATTGGTTTTTTACGTGAAGCTGGGCCGTGGTTACCGGTTTGTTAAGTGTAAATGTCAGAGTAACCTCGGAACCTTCGACTACACTAATCTGCCGCGTGTCTTTGATAATCTTTTCGGGCAATTTCGTGTATGATGGATACACAATCTTCGCATCTGCTTTTTTAAGCGATGGGTGCTCGAAAGCGTTTATCCTAAAGTTCTCTGTGCGTTTTTTCGCGTATTCGATATGGTATATCAAGTTGTTATTGACCTCCGGGATAAGGCCGCCAAACACGGGATCTTCAAGGTTTTTTGTCAGGGCGATCGGCTTTTTGTCCTGTTCAGACATACCAACCCAAAGAGTTGCTTCCGGTGGCACTCGTCCGTCAAAACGTGCCATAATAACTACCACGGTTCCTAATTCAACTGTCGTGTCTCCCGGACTAACAGTGATATTATAATCTCCGCCGGTCAGTACACCCCTATCGATTGTAAAGAATGAAGGAGTAGATGGTAAAAGCTGTGAAAGTGCTATGATGATAAATGACAGCGCTGCAATTCCACCTAACTGTGTCAGGAAAAGCTTTCTTGATGATATACTTCGAAGCCAGTCGTGTTTGTCCGCATGTCTAAGAGCATCACCGATGACCCGTTCCTGAAGGTAACCAAATTGACCGCCGAGCCCTTGTGGCTCTTGTTCTATTGCGGCTAATAACAAGGCCTGCATATCTGGGTGTTGCTGCTCAATATTTCGAGCAACGGCCCTGTAATCCGGGTGCATCTGACTATATTTGTATAAGACTATAACAGTCGCCAATAGAGTTGAGATGCATAGCGCCCAGCTTGCGAGTGGCGAATTCCACCCCCAGAGCCAATCAGCCATTACCAGAGTGACGCCGATTATTCCTGAAACGAACCAATAGGCCGACAACCTCCACATCAAATACAAACGTCTTCGGCGATTCACTATTGGCCGGAGTTGTTTGCGAAGAGCTTTTTCAATCATTTCATTTCTCCCGACAGATTAGAAGGCGAACGCGTCAGCCAGCCCGCCAGCCATATCTCAATTAACGACACAGTTAATAACGCAACTAACACCCACCGCCACGCTTTCTGCTCATATTCCATTGCGGCAAAACTCCTTTGACGTTTTGCCGGCGTAGTCTGTTCGACTGCAATACCTGAAAACTGCTTGAAGGAAACACCGAACCTTTCGATATCTTCAATTTGCATAGCGGCCGTTTGGCATTCCCGAACCGGAAGGTTAACTGCGAAAAGATGATTGCCTGCTGATGTCTCAATTGTATATATTCCGGGCAAGTCCGCTTGAGCAAAGATCTCCTGACCGGCATCCAGACTAACCAGAGAATCATCTGGTTTGCGAATCTGTATGTTATCTGACCCTGCCTTTATTAAGTGCGGTATTGGTATATTGTCACCTACGAAATACTGTGATTGCTGTCCTGCGAGAACACCGCCATATTCGAGTATTGAGTAAAACAACGGAACAAATTTGGATGAAAGCGCAAGCTGACTGTCTGAAGGGTGCCAGCCGCAGGTAAATATCAGCAACGACCCTTTGCCCACGGGCAGCTCAAGCCAGGCGGGATCGCCACTGTCGAAATTAGCTAATACCTGAGCGTTGGGCAAATCTTCATTATTTATCCTTCGGTATTTCCAAAAGTGTATCTGTGTAAAGTCTCCAAAACGAGGCTCGGAAAAAGGCATCAGCAGAGGATGTTTGAATTCAATTCTGCCGAGCATGGCGTATCGGTCAACATTGGCTTCCTCAGATTCGATGGTTTCAATGCCTGAAAGACCAGTTAAGGTTGTAACGTCATCAGTGGACTTCATAACCAGCAGAATTGTTCGGCCGGATTCGAGGAATCGGCGCAGACAAGCAATGTTTTCACTGTTGATTTTATCAGCAGCAATGACCAAATGCGCCGTCTCAATATCTGTGGCTGCGATAGCCTTATCGCCCGGATGGTAAATGACATTAGGCTTGAGTGCGCGGGTAGTTCCAAAGGCCCGCTGAACATAATATAACATTCCCTTCGAATCATTGGGATCGTCACTGCCAATGTAAAGGATATTGACCTGCTGTTGCAAATATGGTGCTAAAAAGAGGGCATTGTCAAAATCGTGATCGTCGCCCGTTAAAATCAGCTTCCGGGCTTGTAACCGGTCTTCCCGGGCAGGGGCACGAACAACAACACTATGGCCTGGCGGCGCATACACATCTATACCCTGACTTGATGTTTTTGCAGCCATTTCGTCGGCCCAGTTCAGTCGAAATCGCTCTGTGGTCGCATCAGATGAATTGATGATTCGGATAGACGGGAGGCTGTCATCATCGGGACTACCAGATCCACTGCGATCTGTCACTAATTGCAATGCCGCATTGGTATTGCCCTTGCAAGGTATCGATTTAACCACTAATTCCGTCTCTACAGGCCATTCATAAGCTTTCATCGCCTCAAGGTTGCTGCCCTTTTGCAGGTCGCTGATAAGTACCACCTGGCTCATTGTATTAGTTTGTTGTCCGTCATCGACCTGGTCATCTTCAATAGCTTCGGCCGCACTGACCAGGGCGTTACCAAGATTGGTTAAGGCCCAACCAGGTGAGAGTTTCGATATTTGTTGTATTATTACCGGAGTTCGCCGGGTGGTTTCCAGCGCTGCCCATTGTTCGAATCCTATTAGCGTTTTAGTGGTTTGATCAAAGCTCATAACGCACACCCGATCTGCTTGGCCAATATCCTTCAATACAGACTGCACCTCGCTGATTGCCTGCTCCCAGATTCCGGCACGTCGCATTGATGCACTGGTATCGATTAACAGAACTATTCGCCTTCGGAGAGAGACTTGTTTCAGAGGAGCTTCACGAGGGAAAAATGGACGCGAGAAGCTAAATGCAAGAAGACATAGTATTATACAACGTAAAATTAAAAGCAGCAGGTTTTCCAAACGGGTGCGGTTCTTGAATCGCAGTATTGAAGTGCGCAAAAACATCAATGAGCTAAACGTTATGCGCTTCCGCGAGTGGCGCCGAATCATATGCAATATAATCGGCAAGGCAACCGCAGCTATACCCGCC
>CAZIAN010000109.1:0-12000 GCA_964537355.1 uncultured Pirellulales bacterium
TACCTTCGCTGTCTTGGCAAAGGCAATAGAGAACGTGTGGTCCCAATTGGTAAAGCAGCCATCGCCGCAACAAAAGAATATCTGACTAACCTTCGTCCGAGTCTGGTCAAGCCTTTCAGTGGTGATTTTCTGCTGCTGTCTCGAACAGGCAGACCAATGAGTCGTATTGAGATTTGGAGATTGGTTAAAAAATATGCGGTTCGTGCAGGTATGCCCGGAAATGTAACAGTACATACTTTAAGACATTGCTTCGCAACGCACATGCTGGCAGGTGGAGCCGATTTGCGAAGCATACAGGAGATGCTTGGACATGTAGATATAGCTACTACTCAGATTTATACACACGTTGACCATGAAAGATTAAGAAAAATTCACAGAAAATTTCATCCGAGACCGTAATTTATTATTGAATTATTAATTATCATTTGACTCGGATGCAGTTAGCAGGTTATTATATGGTAGTTAAGTTGATGGGTAGTGGATTCCTCAAGGTCATCCTCATGAGCATGAAGAGGTTATATCTGACAATATTGATATTGGCGATAGGATGCCAGCAGTCCGGCATTAGCACAAACGATGTGGTCTTTGCGGCGAGCGCGACGAATGGAGTGCCTTCACAGGCTAAGCCTGACGAGCAGCTGGAACTCAATAAAAATTCCCTGCTCACAGATCCAAACGAGCAAATACGCGTAAAAGCGGCAACTGTTATGCTGGATAGTGAAAATTCCGTAGCCAGGAAGATTCTGCTTGATGCTCTGAAAGATACGAAAAACAGTCCCGCGCGTATTGCTATTTGCAAGGCATTTATTAAGACCAGGTTATCAAAGAAATCAATAAAGAATACGGATGATTTTATCCAGCCTTTGCTTGGAGTTTTTTCCACCGAGAATTCGGAAGAGTCCCAGTTGGCTGCAGAGGCAATGCTTATTTTTGGGTATGACAAAATTGGTCAATCTCTCGAAGATATAACCACAGATGACTCGAAGCCTGTCAAAATGAGAATAAATGCTATAACCGCCCTGAAGCTTCGACCGGATAAGGGGGCAACTATCAGCCTTTTAAGATTAGTTGACGACTCAGACAAACAGGTATCGGCCGAGGCGGAAAAAGCCCTGCAAGACTTGGGCATACCGGTCGGCGAAAATTCATACGAACGCTGGCAAAACATCAATGAGCTTCGAGGTAAAGGCGTAGATGAATTCCAGCGAGACTGGATTATTCGGCAGGAAGCTCAGATGCGCAATTTGAGAAAAGAAGTGGAAGCTTGGCAGGTCAGATATTTATCGGCTTTGGACAGGGAATACGACGGCATCAGTGATGATGTGGCCAGAGGTAATTTTTTAAAGGAGCATTTGGGTAGTTCAGAAGCCAGAGTCAAATTGTTGGCACTGGATAAGGTTTATAAATGGCAATTTGCATCCGGTAAGCCGAAATTGCCGGCGGAGCTGGAACCGATTTTGTTAAAATTGATTTCAGATCCGGACAAAGACGTTAAGAAAAAGACTTTAGGTTTGTCGATTTTAACACGAATAGATTCCGCGGAACCGCTTTTGGCTCAGCTTGAATCCGAGTCTGATGACGAGGTCAAAATAGAATTATTGGATGCACTCGGGGGAGCGTGTTCCATCGCTCTTTCATCTTCTCCTGCCAAGATTACACCGGAAATAAGAAAACAGGCGCTGGGAGTTGCTGTGAAGTTTCTTTCTGAAGAGGATGCAGGGAAAGCCCGAAAAGGAGCAGAAGTTTTACGAAAGCTGCTTAAACCGAATGGATTAAAGGGGGAGGATATTGAGGGTTATCTTGGTTTGCTTGTCAAGAGGTATAACCTACAAAAGGAAAAGCCCGATGGTTCGTTACGTGGAGAGCTGCTCAGCGAGATGGCCGACTTATGTACACAAGGCAGCGCCGCCAAGTCCATAGCCGATAAACTTTTTGAGCCTTTATTTATTGAAGCTCTGAGTGACGAAACAGATTTTGTCCGCGAGAAGGCCGTGGATGGTCTTATCTATATTGACAAAGCGGGCGCTCTTAAAAGATTGAGGAAATATGTCAATGACCCCAGCGAGATACTAAGGAAAAAACTGATAGACGTTGCCGGAGAGGTCGGCGGCAAAGAAGATTTAACATGGCTGGTGGAAAAAATAGGTTCGAACTCCGAAAGTGGGCCGGCCTGGCAGGCGATGCTTAAGATATTCGACGGTTCAGATTTGTCCACCCTAAAAGAATGGATGGAAAAATTAACTTCGCCGGAAAGTAAAACCAAGTTGCCTGCTGATCAGAGAATTGCTTTTCTTAAGAAGGTAGAGGCAAAGGCCACGGGCGAAAGCATCATGCTCGAAACTGTTAGAAAGGAGCTGGCTGAGCTTTATGATAAAACCGGTCAGTTTGAACGGGCGGCTGAGTATTTAAACATGCTTTATGAAGTAGCTCCAACCGCCAAGGAAAAAGAATTAATCCTGCCGAAATTAGTGGATACCTGCCTGAGAGGTTCAAAAGTAGAACTTGCGACTGAACTGGTGATTGAATGTTTGGCCAAGAAAGATTTAAGTTCGGACCATGCCGTTCTGGTCTCGATTGGTGATTATTTAAGCAAGCCTTCCGGGGCAGATCCCAACGTAGTTATAAAGGCACTGAGCGAAGTGAAGCTTACCGAGGCCAGACCAAACTGGGAAAAATGGCTGAAAGGCTGGACGGACCGGCTTAGTAAAAGTGAAGAGGCGGAAAAGCCGAAAGAAGCAGCTAAAGCTAAAAAGGCATAATAGCATAGCAATTGAGTTTTTATTCCGATTCAGTCAATTTCGGGGGAATTAACAGCACTTGCTCTCCGACTTCCAAGCCGCTGATAATATGGACGTAGGTGTCGTTGAACGAACCGGTTTGTACCTGACGCTGTTTCGGACCCTGCTGGGTTGCAACATAGCAGACTTTTTTCCCCTCACGATTGGCTACAACCTGAATAGGTACAATTAAAACGTTCTTCAACTGCTCAATAAGAACCTCGACTTTTGCAGACATTCCCGGTTTCAGAATATCATGTGCGCCGTCTATTGTGATCTGTGTAGTATAAACTTTAACGCTTGGATCGAACCAGCCATGGGGGGGATCAGGCAAAGGGGCAACATTGAGCACCTTGCCCTCAAGGGCTATGTCGGGATAGGCTTCTATGGTAATAGTCGCTTTTTGACCCGGTTTAATCATATTCACCGATGACTCGTGAACCCTAAGCTCCACACCCATAACGTCGGAGTTGGGAATAGTGAAAATCTTCTGGCCTTTATGGACGCTATCTCCGACCTCAATCGGGTCCTCTCGCTTTTGCCACCAATCTGCACTGCTGCCATAAATTACGATACCCGGACTTGTCGCGGGTATTGTACATGCGGCAATCATGCGTTCCAATTTAGTAAGCTTGTCCTGTTGCAGCTTAAAAGATGCTTCGGTGCTTTCAAGTCTTGCCAGGGTCTGGGCTAATTGGGATCGTGTTCGTGCGAAAGTTCGATCCAGTTCACGTTTAGCTTCGTAGTAGTCGCTGAGAAACTGCTTTGTCTGTTTTGGAAAATTATAGAGCTTATACAATTTCAGCTCTTCGACAGATGATTCCATTTGAATCTGATACCTTTGTACGTCCAGCCTTGCACCTGTTAATTCAAGCTCAGATGCGTAATTCGCATCGTAAAGTTTTTGGGTGCCCTCATTTACGTCAACGGCTCTTTGCAGGTTGCCCCTGGCAAGAAGGATGGCATCTTCCAGTTTCTTCAACTGCTGCGAAGCCGAGCCGCCCAGGTTGTTATCCCGCAGCGCTGCCATGTCGATATTTGCGTTTGGATCCAGGGTTACTTCATGGACGAGCTTGTTCGCAGTAGTTTCACCCAGGTGGTTCTGCAGGTCCATCAGGCCGAATTCAACCGCCAGTTTCGCGGCGGCTATATCGGATTCGTTCTGTTTTATCTGGATTAGATAAGCCTCCTGTGCCTGGGTATAAGCGGCTTTGGCGGAAGAAAAATCGATCAGCTCTTCATTGTGTCTATCCTGCAGGTCGGAAGCGTTCAATTCACAGAGGATTTTGCCATTCGCGACATCCTCAGGCGTGACCACGGTGCCCTCGGCAACGATACTGGAAATCTCTACACCTCGACCTTCCACCTCGCACATAACATCCGTAGATTCCTGAGCCTTGACACTGCCGCTTTCAGTGACCGTGATGGTCAAATCATCTCGACGTACAGTGAAGGTGCCCAAATTTTCGCCCGAATTGTTTGCGCCTGCTTTTTTCATCGATGTCAGCAGCACCAACACACCCACAGATGCTAAAACAGAGATAAACACCCACAGCAGCTTGCGGCGTGTGATAAATCCGGCACTACTTTTATTCCAAGGGATCAGCTTAGTCTGAATTTTTTTGTCTTTAAGTTTGTTCAATGTATTCCCCATTTGCCAGAAATAATACGTCATCAATAGATAAAGAATTTATTATACAATGGACAGGACGAATAAGAAAGGAAAAACACGTTAAATTGACTGCCGGTTTGCAAATATAATCTGTACCATCTAAAATCGGTAAAAGGCTGCTGTTTATGATTATGGGCGAGTTGGCATCATGAAGTTTGCTGTTAGTCAATGGATTCCGGCAGTATTTATTGTAGGGAATTAGCATTTTATCTATGAAAAACATTTTGAGTTTGCGTTGGTGCTGCGATGGGCTTTCGAGGTCAATATTTAGAAAAAATGAAATATTTTTAATTTTTTTTGTTTTTTTTCATTTTTTATGTTTGCAGTTCCGGGGCCATTTCGATAGATTACGTAGTTTACGTTAACATACTATTTGTATAGGAATGGATTCCTGCGCTATCAGTATATATAAATACGACAGGAACAAAGGGATATTGTTTATATTTTTCGGCTTTGAGCCGGGCAAAAGAGTAGTTTCTTATTCGATTCGCCGGGGAAAACGATCGGTGAGTCGGGTATTGCTGCTGTAGCTCAGTGGTAGAGCGCGTCCTTGGTAAGGACGAGGTCATGGGTTCAAGCCCCATCAGCAGCTAAATGCAAGCTGGTCAAGCTGGGGCGGCAGAAAACCCGGCTGTGAATTGATTATATTAAAGTAAAGTATGGAAAACAGTTAGTGGGAAACAAGATAGGGAAAAATAAATACTAACCCTGTACATTGGAGGTTTATTTTAAGATGGCTAAGGCTGTATTTGAACGGACAAAACCACATATCAATATTGGAACAATCGGCCATATTGACCACGGCAAGACGACTTTGACTGCTGCAATCACAATGCGGTTGGCATATAAGTCTGGAAGCGGTACTATCAAGAAGTTTGAAGACATCGACAATGCACCCGAAGAAAGAGAGCGCGGAGTTACAATAAATACTGCGCATGTGGAGTATGAGACGGGAAATCGCCATTATGCTCACGTTGACTGTCCTGGACATGCCGACTATATCAAGAACATGATTACCGGCGCGGCCCAAATGGATGGTGCTATTCTGGTGGTTGCTGCCAGTGACGGCCCGATGCCCCAAACTCGCGAGCATATTTTGCTTGCCCGTCAGGTTAACGTGCCCAAGATTGTAGTGTTCCTTAATAAAGTGGACCAGGTTGATGACCCTGAGTTGATAGAATTGGTCGAGCTGGAGATAAGGGACCTGCTGAACAAGTATGAATTCCCCGGCGACGATATTCCTATCGTTATGGGCTCGGCTTTAGCAGCGATGGAAAGCGAAGGTAAGGATGACGAGGCCTGCAAGTGCATCGATGAGCTGATGGCTGCAGTTGACGATTATTTCCCGCTTCCGGAGCGTGATATCGACAAGCCCTTTCTTATGCCTGTCGAAGACGTTTTCAGCATTAAAGGGCGCGGCACGGTCGGCACAGGCAGAATTGAGCGTGGTAAAATCCATATCGGCGAGGAGGTTGAAATCGTCGGACTGTCAAAGGAAACTCGCAAAACGGTTGTTACGGGCGTTGAAATGTTTAACAAGACCCTCAATGACGGCCAGGCAGGTGATAACGTAGGCCTGCTTTTACGGGGCGTTGAAAAGAAAGATTTAGAGCGTGGGCAGGTTGTTGCGGCACCCAAGAGTATTAATCCGCATACCAAGTTTCAAGCTGAAGTTTATGTTCTAACTAAAGAAGAAGGTGGACGTCATACGCCGTTCTTCGCAAAATACAAACCACAATTTTATTTCAGAACAACCGATGTTACCGGCGCGGTCCTTGGGTTGATGAGCAGAGAAGGCAAAAGTGCAGAGATGTGTATGCCTGGAGACAATATAGCTATGGAGGTGGAGATTATTTCGCCAATTGCTATGGAGGAAGGCCTTCGTTTTGCTATTCGTGAAGGAGGCCGGACAGTCGGTGCCGGGGTGGTAGTTAAAATTCTTGAATAGAAGATTTCTGGGTAACTTCTCTGGAAGCTGTTGGTGCCGAAAACCAGGGCGTTTAGACCGGTAAAGTGTATCCGGACGGGCATCTGTGGGACAATCAGATGTATCTTACATAAGTAGGCCTGTCTGGTGGGGATATAATCTTATGGCTAAAAAGAAGAGTAAAAGAGAAAATGTCTGGCTTGAATGCAGTCAGTGTAAAGAGAGAAACTATCGTACTAACGTTAGTGTAGCTGAGGGTACGCCGAAATTGAGTTTGAAGAAATACTGCAAGAAGGAACGAAAGCATACTGCCCATAAGATACGGCGCAAGTAATTGGTTATTGAAAGATGTATTTCGGCGTTTCAGAAAGATTTCAAATAATAGAAGAGAGTTACTCAATTATCAATAATCAATTAAATAGGCCAGTAGCTCAATTGGCAGAGCGTCGGTCTCCAAAACCGAAGGTTGGGGGTTCGATTCCCTCCTGGCCTGTTTTGAAACACAAGGTTTTCGGTGAGATACGACGGAAGTGTACCTGCTGAAACCCTGTTGATATGAGGTCGAATATGATTTTTACTATTTATAAGCGCGGTCAGGGCAAATATACCAGGCTTTGCAGTGCGGGTGCCGGCGCACTAATTGCCGGATTAGGCTGTTTGCAGCTTTATAATAGGTTGCAGGCGACTGATCTTGGATTGTGGGTTGAAACTATGGTTCCGGCCGGCTTATTTGTTGTTTTGGCCCTTTTTATTTCCTGGTTGATGAATAAGCATTCAGTTGCAGACTTTATGATTGCCGCTGAGAGCGAAATGAAGAAGGTTAGCTGGTCAAGCAAAAAGGAAATAGCTGTTTCGACATTTATCGTTATCATTGTTGTTATTATTATGGCAGTTCTTCTCGGAGCGACGGATCTTACATTCCGAACATTCTTTAATTGGCTTTTGGTCTAAATAATTATATCTCAAAGGGGATATCAGACAGGGTACTAATTATGCAGTGGTACGTTTTACGAGTTGCGGCAAATAAAGAAGTGCAGGTCAAGGACGCTCTTGTACAGAAGGTCGAGAGAGAGGGCTTGACCGACATTATCGGCAGGATAGAGGTTCCTGTAGAGCGGATAAAGCGTATCCGCGGCAACAAGCAGACAGTCCATAAGCGAAAACTGTATCCGGGATACGTTTTTATGGAGATGGAATCGACCGAGGACGGGCGTGTTCCTGAGAAGGCCTGGTTCATGATTAAAGGTACGACCAGCGTTGGAGATTTTATTGGCTCGGAAGGAATTCCAAGCCCGATGCGCGATACGGATGTGGCGAAGATGCTTTTAGAGGCTGAAAAGCCCGAGGAAGCACCGAGCATCAAAGTTGAGTTTACAAAAGGTGATCAGATTAAGATTCGGGAAGGTGCTTTTGAAAACTTCGAAGGCACAGTCGATTCTATCGATTCAGAGCGGGGTATTGTAAAGGTTATTGTTACGATATTCGGTCGAAGCACCCCGCTGGATATTGAATATTGGCAGATAGAAAAACTGTAATTAAGAGACATCAGGTGCAGAGCTTATAGACTGCACAGAAACAATTAAAGGTGAAGAATGGCCAAAGAGGTAGTAGCAAAGATTAAATTGCAGGCGCCGGGCGGCAAGGCGACACCAGCGCCTCCGATAGGACCTGCTTTGGGGCAGAATGGCGTTAACATAGGTCAGTTCGTTTCGCAGTTCAATGAACGAACAAGAGATCTTAACGGAACGACAGTGCCTGTAGTGATAACAGTATTTAAGGACAAAAGTTTCACTTTCGAGGTTAAAAGCCCTCCTGCGGCGGTTCTGCTGAAACAGGCGGCTGAAATCGCTAAAGGCAGCGGCGTCCCTAATAAAGAGAAGGTCGGAACAGTCAGTGCCGAGCAGGTTCGGAAAATTGCTGAGACGAAGTTCAAGGATTTGAACGCATACGATCTGGATCAGGCAGAGAAAATTATCAGAGGTACGGCCCGGAGTATGGGCGTCGATGTAATTGATTAGTGATAATCGGAATATAAAACGAGACGAATAATGCGAGTTAAAACAAAAAGATACAAGAAAGAATCGGAACAGATAAGCAAAGAAAATCTTAGCCTGGCTGATGCGATCGAAAAAATCAAGTCGTTCCAGTCGGTGAAATTCGACCAGAGCATCGAATGTGTGGTGCATTTAGGTATCGATCCTAAACAGGCCGACCAGTTGGTTAGAGGCTCAATATCTTTACCTCACGGGATTGGCAAGCAGAAGAAAGTGATTGCTTTCTGCGAGGACTCTGATGCTGAGGCCGCCAGGAGTGCCGGTGCTATTGAGGCAGGCTGTGATGAGCTGGTAAAGAAAGTTACGGACGGCTGGATGGATTTCGATGTGGCTATCGCGTCCCCGAAGGTGATGAGCAAGGTAGGTAAGCTTGGACGGGTTCTTGGGCCTCAGGGAAAGATGCCTTCACCCAAAAACGGCACAGTAACCGGCGAAGTGGCCAAAGCAGTGGCTGAATTTGCTGCAGGCAAAGTTGAGTTTAGAAACGATGCAGGCGGTAATATTCATGTCGTGGTCGGCAAGCAAAGCTTTGACAAGGAAAAACTGGTGGATAATGTCGAGGCGTTTATCTCGCATATAAAGAAAGTAAAACCGACCGCATCAAAAGGGACGTATATTAAAAAAATCAGTATATCTGCGACAATGAGCCCCGGTATAGCAATTGATATTTAACAACATAATACTCAATACGAGATACGAAAAATGAGCAAGTACGTAAAAGAGTTACTAAAGTCGGAACTGGAAAAGAAAATCGTCAACAACGACATTAAAGATTTTCTGGTTGTCTGCACAAAAGGCATTAAGGGTGTTGACAATAATTTAATGCGAGGTGCTCTTAAAGAAAAAGACATCCGCTTATCAGTGGTCAGGAACCTGCTGTTCAAACAAGCATTGCGCGACCAGCAAATGGAGCCGGCATCGGCGCTGTTTAGAGGTCCATGTGCCATCGTTTATGGCGGTGACAGTATTGTTGATGTTGCAAAAGCGATGACTGAATGGGCCAAGAAGATTCCTGTCATAGAGATTAAAGGTGCATTTCTTGACGGCTCGGCTTTGGACGCACAAGAGGCATCCGGACTTTCGAAGATGCCGACACGGGCAGAGATGCTGGGCAGGATTGCCGGCTTAATACAGTCTCCAGCAGGCAATTTAGTATCAACTATTGGTGCACCTGCGGGAATCATCGCGGGTTGTATCGAGACTATTGTCGAGAAGGACGAAAAACAAGCAGCGTAAAAGAAATAAGAATTTTAGAACAGCCTGCGTGGCTGTCCCTGTTTTAATAATGGGGTTAAACGAGACAACGGAGTTTCGGCTACCACGAGGCGCTATATAACAGGAGTTAAAAGAAATGGCAGAAGAAGCTAAGAAAACAAAAGAAGCCAAGGATACTAAAGAGGCCAAGGAAGAAAAGACAGGCAAGGTAAGTGCTAAGGTCAAGAAGCTTGGAGACGAGATAGTAGGTCTTACATTGATGCAAGCCAAAGAGCTGGGTGATTATCTCAAGGACGAATATGGCATCGAGCCGGCAGCAGGCGGAGCCGTTATGGTTGCAGGTCCAGCGTCACAGGGTCCGGCTGAGGAGAAGGAAGAAAAAACAAGTTTTGATGTAATCCTCAAAGAATTCGGCGAGAAAAAGATCCAGGTTATCAAGGAGGTTAGAGCTATAACGGGATTGGGATTAAAAGAGGCCAAAGATCTTGTTGACAATGTTCCCAAGCCGGTAAAAGAGGGCCTCAGTAAAGATGAAGCCGAAGCTACACGAAAGCAGCTTGAAGCCGTTGGGGCCGTAGTTGAGTTGGCTTAGGCTCAAGGGTAGCCTGGCCTGTTCTTTTGATAAGGAAGCCGATGGCACAGAGGTTTGTAGTTAGAAGGCGATTTGGGCATTTAATGCTGGAGAAAAGGTAATGCGTGAAATTGGTACTGAGCAAAGTGTTCGTAATTTTGGAAGAGTACAAGATGCCGTTGAGATTCCGGACCTGGTAGCAGTACAAAGAAAAAGTTATGATCGTTTTTTGCAAAAAGACGTTGCACCAACGAAAAGAAAGGGTAGCGGACTCGAAGCTATTTTCCGCGAGACGTTTCCTATCGAAAGCTATGACAAGAAGAAGGTTCTGGAATATCTCTACTATGAACTGGAAAGGCCGCATTACACCCCTATTCAGTGCCGACAGTTACGTCTGACATACGGCTATCCGTTGAAAATATGGTGCAGACTGCGAACCAAGGAAGGTGAGGATTTGGCCGAGCAGGCGATGTATCTCGGCGAAATGCCGGTTATGATAGGTGGCGGGGAGTTCATTATCAACGGTGCTGTTCGAGTCATCGTAAGCCAACTGCACCGAAGTCCGGGTGTTGATTTTCTTATCGAGAGCAAAGAAGGCGACAGGGTTCTGCATGGCGGCAGGGTTATCCCCGAACGGGGTAGCTGGATAGAGATAGGAGTGACGAATAAAGACATTTTGGTTGTCAGGATTGACCAGTCCAGCAAGATACCTGCAACGATTTTACTTCGAGCCATGGCCCCTGCTTACGGTACTACAGAGGAGATATTGCGGTTGTTTTATCCGACAAAAAAGGTGCCGCTAAATAAATTAACTCCCACTATGTGGACTGTAGGGCCGCTCGTGGATGAAGAGTCCGGTGAAATCATAGTAAAAGCCGGTGCACAAATCAGCGATAAAGTCTCTGTGGTACAGGGTGCTTACGCACCGCCCAAAGCTAAAAGCACCAAGAAGAAAACAAAAGCCAAAAAAGCAGCAAAGCAGATCGAGGTTATCGACGAAGTTCGAGATGTTCTCATATTGAACACATTAGCTCAGGATGATATTGAGAGCCACGAGCAGGCATTGCTCAAGTTTTATATGAGATTGCGACCCGGCAATCCACCCAATAAGGAAAAAGCAAAAGCATTCTTTACGGAGAAATTTTTTGATTCCAACCGTTATCGTCTCGGCAAGGTCGGCAGGTTCAGATTGAATCGTAAGTTCAATCAGGCAATAGGTGAGGACGAGATGACGCTTCGGCCAGAAGATTTCCTCAACACGATGAAATACATAATGGCTTTGCGTAATAACGAAGGCGAGGTTGATGATATCGATCATCTGGGCAACCGGAGGCTTCGAACAATCGATGAGCTGGCGGCCGATGAAATCAGAAAAGGGCTGCTTAAGCTGCGCAGGACCGTTCAGGAACGGATGAGCATGAGAAGAGACTCCGAAGAGCCGATGCGCATTGCAGATTTGGTTAATTCCAAGAGCGTTTCGAGCAGTATCAACTATTTCTTTGGCCGTGGTGAATTGAGCCAGGTCGTTGACCAGACCAATGCTTTGAGCCAGTTGACCCACGAAAGGCGTTTATCTGCTCTTGGGCCGGGCGGTTTGAACAGAAGACGGGCCGGATTTGAAGTGCGCGATGTTCATATCAGCCATTACGGCAGAATATGCCCGATTGAGACGCCTGAAGGTACAAATATCGGCTTGATCGCTTCACTGGCAATATTTGCAGCAATTGATGAGTATGGATTTTTACTTACGCCATATCGCAAAGTCAAAAAAGGTAAGGTTACCA
>CAZIAN010000110.1:0-1213 GCA_964537355.1 uncultured Pirellulales bacterium
AAAGCGTGTAATTCGTGGAGGTCGAATCCGTCGATAAATAGTTTCCTGTACGCACCGGTGCGGGGATTAGCTGCGTTTGGGATACCGCTTTTGCGTTGTTGATTAGGGTCATATCCCAAATACCAGGGCTCCCAATAATTCACATTTGGCCGCTTCTCGTCGAATACAATTCCTGGATCAGACCAGACAGAACAGGCGAATTTGTCGTAGAGACAAGATGCGAACATCGCCCATTTTCCGCCATACGAATGGCCAATGATACCAATTCGGTTAGGGTCAACCTGGGGCATGTTTGCAAGTGCAGTATGACAGTTGGCCGCTACATAGGCCAACGCAGAAAGCGGCTGGAGCGGGGTCTCGTCTATAGCCGACTCATACAGCACTTTATATGGAGCCTTTAAACTTGAGAATTCCGGTGTCCCGATTGACAACGTAACAAAACCACGCTTTGTTAATTGATAGGCGAAGTCCCGAAACTCTTTACCCAAACCCACCGCTGTTTCGGCGTCATAGTAAACGATAAGGATTGCCGGAAATAACTTCGTGCCATCAGGAACAAGCAGATAGCCATCTACTGTCTGCTGCTTCGGAGCTATTTCGAGGCGTACCTGGTGCTGGGTGAAGTTCTCACGGCGTTTTGTTTCAAGATATTCGATTGTGGGTTTCTCAATCATTGGCGGCCAATGTCCCATGATGCCGTGCCAAGTTTTGAGTATTTCGTTTCTGCGTCTTTGCCAGTCCTGCTGTGTCTTAACAGTAGTCCCGTCATAGAATTTTAAAGGAGACCTATAATCTCCAAAATCTTTGGCGAGTTCCGGTGGGGGGCTAAAAAATGGAGCAATTTGCCCTGGGATATTATTGATACGGCTGCTGTCCGAGTCACCTGGACTACTCGACACAGCCTGACTCGACAATAGCAACAATAAGGATAAATAAATAATATTCTTACTCATCATTACCAACTTATGTCTGACTTATAAATGATGTTTATTCATCTTCCGGTTTTGGAAAGTTACGAATTTCAGGAACCACCATAGAATACCATGTTATCGTACGTTCGTTTGTCGTCACGTTTCTGTTGATACTTTTCGAGCCGGCCGTGGTATTCGCAGTGAAAGAAGCGACTGTCAAATATTGGCGGTGGTAATAGCGAGCCTTTGCCCTTAATTGCCGCTGCCAGGTGTAAGAGTGCCAAGGGTATCTCGTCTCCCGT
>CAZIAN010000110.1:1313-11972 GCA_964537355.1 uncultured Pirellulales bacterium
AATTGGCCGGTTTTGGCGTCGTAGCTATGTTTAGTATAAGCCTTCAGGTCTTCTGACGCCCAAAAAATAAACTCATGACCTATCATAGCGTATTTACCACCGAGTTCCATCAAGGCCAAAGCGGCCTGCATTTGCGCCAGAGGCAAATTATGGTATCGACCTGTTTGGTGATAAGAAGCAACGATTTTGGCTTCATTAATATTGGGATGTACATGTCCTAAAGCGTCCTGTGCCCTGTCATGCTTGCGATAGCTCAATTGTCCGCCACAAAGCCCTGTATTGGGGTCTTTGCCCTGCTGCCACCGATAGGCTAATCGTCGGGTCCAGGTCAACACATCGGTATTCTTATCAAGTATAGCGAGCATCGCGCCGGTGTGCATTAGGGGCGGTGTAACATTGACGAAGGACAGGTTACTGCTTTTGGTGGGAAAAGGGACTTCTATGTTTGCTTCGAATTGATGTTTCCAATTCCGCTCAAACTGTTTATTCGTGTTTGCGTGACGATTGTAGTCCAATAGTGACCAATCGAGAATGTGTCCCATCCAAATTGACTCCATGAGTTTTCGTGTAGCTGGAGCGTTAATCCTCCACATTAAACTATAGTATGGCTGATGGCTCTTCAATTCATGGATATCTGCATACTGACCAACCGGCTTTTCCTTCTCAAGATCCCATGCCAGGTGTCCACCCCAATAAAGTAGTCCGTTCGGTGTGGTCAGGTTTTTTAAAGCATAGTCAGTTGCCTGTTCTGCTGCCTGGCGGTACTTTTTCCGGCCTGTTAGTGCAGTTAAGCCGTCGAGAGTACGCAGCAGCGGCTGCTGGCTGGCGAAATTGGACAATACCCAGGTTTGGCCTCGACATTCCCACTTTACGGGCTCCAAAGTTTTGACGTTCAGTCCGTCTGCGAAAAGAGGTGTGGTGTTAGGGCCATATACGTCTTTTCCACTTTGCAATATCCTATCAGCGAATGTGCGAACAGCATCGAGGTACTTGCTGTTTTCATCAGCGCCTAAAGTCACGGCAGAACAAGCTGTTAGTGCAATAAGAAAAAAAACGACCTCAGGAATAGTACATATTCTCTGTTTGTTTCTCATATCGTATCCTCTCGTATATTTAGCAATGCAATCCTGCCGACAAGTAGATAAAATAAGAGCCGTTTATTATCTAACGTTGTATGCATACAGGAACTCACCATGACGGATATAGAGCCTACCGCCGCAGACCACGGGATGAGCCCAACTGAAACCTTTTCCGCCTTTGGGAATTTCAAAAGAACTGACCAGCTCATGTCCTTCGGGAGTTGGCCGAACAAGGCCCATGACGCCATCAATGCTTAGGGCGTACAGCATTCCATCGGCGTATGTGAGCGATACTTTACCTACGCACTTATCCATATATTTGTTCCGGCCGGTTTTCCAGTCCAGGCAAACCAATAAGTTTCTATTGCGGAAGGTGCTTGTTCCGTAGAGATTTCCATTTAGCAAGATGACTCCGCCGTGGTGATTGTCGAGTTCTTCTGTACGCCATATTTCTTCAAGCGAGACCTTGTCATCTTTGACATTAACTTTCCATTTGACGGAGCCGGTCTTCAAGGTGCTGATAAAGACCTCGCCATCGTGAAAAATAGGCATCATCACGTTTTCGTCCGCATAAGACTCATGTTTAACGTGCCACAGCAATTCACCGGTGTCGGCATTCACGCCAATCATGCCTTTGAGAGTCAGTGTTATTATAATCCGCAGCCCCTTATATTCGGCCAAAGCCGGAGAGGCATAGCCGGCCAATTCTCCTGTGCTGGGCGATTTCCACACAACGGATCCGGTTTTCTTGTTCAGGGCAACCATATAAGTTTGAGGACCTCCCGGACAAGAAATCAGATGATTTCCATCAATCAACAAGGATTCAGCAAGAGCCCAGTTGGGAATCTTACTTTTGAATTTCTCAATAATGTTGAACTCCCAAATCGTGTCTCCTGTTTTGGCATCGAGGCAGATAAGATTTCCAAGAGGGCTTTGATGAAACAGTCTGTTCCCATCGATTGTTGGAGTTGCACGTGTACCGGGGCGGTCTCCAGTAAATGCCTTACCGTTTTTAACTTTCCATAAAATTTTACCATCTAAGTTTAAGGCAGTGATAACTGTATCTTTTTCGATACTACCGGCTGTGTAAATCATTCCATCGGCAATGGAAATGCTGGAGTACCCATGCCCCAATCCTCTTGCTGTCCAAAGCAGGGCAGGGCCGTTCTGGGGCCACTTTTTAAGGAGACCTTTTTCCGTGGAGATGTTGTCTCGATTCGGGCCGTGAAACTGGGGCCAGAAGGAATCTTGATTTGCGGAGTATGCTACGCTGGTTAAGATATAACTGCCGACAAGTATGATATTGATAATTTGCCGAGTTATTCTTGGTGATGTGATCATTTAGCCCACTCCTTTTGTGATGTATTTTGCTTTCCAACTTTTTATGTGAAGAATCCTGTGTTCTTCAATTCTTCTGTTTATTAAAATGCTAATTTGCTATTTATTACTCATTTTTATTTTATATACATTACTATGTTTGTTTAGGAAAATCAACTTTAGTTACATTAAAGATTTTAGAATAGCTGTAATTTCAGCGAAAATATGGTATTTTATTTGGCTTAAAAATATGTCAGTGAAGGTTTTTATAATAATGGTAAATTAGTTATTATGTCGTCAACAGTAATTAAGGTTAAAAACCTCAGTAAAAGCTTCGGTAAAATCCGGGCCGTGCACAATCTTAGTTTTTCGGTCGAGTCGGGTCTTTGTTTTGGTTTTTTAGGTCCAAATGGTGCGGGCAAAACCACCGTGATGAAGATGCTCTATGCTAAATGTATCAGGGACAAAAACAGCGATAGCGAGATGAATATCTTCGGATATGATCCGGTTAAGGATGAACTGGCAATAAAGTATATCTCCGGTGTTGTCCAGCAGGAAAATAATCTCGATGACGAGCTTAACGTCATACAGAACCTGTTGATTTATTCGAAGTTTTACGATATACCAGCAAAAACCGCTAAAAAGCGCATCGAGTATTTGCTCGATTTCCTTGAGCTTTCTGAAAAAGCCGATTCAAAAATCAAAGAGCTTTCGGGCGGTATGAAAAGAAGGCTCGTGATAGCAAGAGCCCTGTTGAATCAGCCGAGACTGCTGATTCTCGATGAACCCACTACCGGTCTGGACCCTCAGGTGCGTCACGTGATTTGGGACAAAATCCGTCAATTGCAAAAACAACAAACAACCGTGCTGCTGACAACCCACTATATGGAAGAGGCGTTCCAACTTTGCGACTGTCTGCTTATAATGCACAAGGGCCAAAAAATAATGGAGGGCAGACCGAAGGAGTTGCTTAAAACAAACATAGAACAATATGTCCTTGAGGTGTTCGACACAGAGGGGGCACATCAAGTTGATGATGATATGTTTAAAGAGGTTATAAGAGTTGATCATACACATGGAGTTACGCGTTACTACTCTAATGATATAGATGTTCTCAAAAACCTGTCAACTTCCCGTCTTCAGGCGGGCAATTATCACATAAGAGAGACAAATCTCGAGGACGTATTTTTGAGAGCTACCGGGAGACAGCTTAATGACAAACAGTGATGCACTCAAATATCCCCCCCTCTATCGAAGACTCTATAGCGTGTGGTATCGGCACATGCGTGTATATACAAAGAACATTCTGAGCAATGGATTCCCGCCCTTTTTAGAACCTCTGATTTTCCTGGTAGGTATAGGGCTCGGCCTGGGAAAATACATCACGGAACCGATGGGTGGAGTCAGATATATTGAGTTTCTCGGCGCAGGCCTGCTGGTTACAACCGCAATGTTCACTTCTGCATTCGAATGCAGTTTCGGGACTTTTATACGCCTTGAGTTCGAAAAAGTGTACGATGGAATGCTGGCTGCGCCGATGACCGTCAACAACCTCATTATCGGCGAAATGCTTTGGGCCGGTTCTAAGGGATTCTTTTTCTCATTCGCTGTTTTGTGCATACTTTCAGTATTCGGAATTGTTGCTCTGCCTTACAGCTTACTCACACCGCTGGTAGGATTCTTAACCGGTGTTATGTTTGCGGCGTTGTCGTTGTTGATTACATCTTACGTAAAAACTATCAATCACTTCAATTTCTATTTCACCGGTTTTATATCACCAATGTTTTTCTTTTCTGGTGTGGTATTTCCAATTGCGAATTTGCCGGCCGTTGTCAGGCCATTGGCTGAAATTGTTCCCCTGACGCACTCGGTCAGATTGGTCAGAGCAATATGTTCGAATAATTACAGACCGATCCTTCTTTACGATTTGCTTTACATCGCTGCCTTTATCATTGTAGTCGGCTTCTTCGCAATAAAAAGGCTCAAAAAAAGACTGGTGAATTAGAAGCTGTTTCAAAACTTAGCGTTTAAAATGCCGGATATCTTTTGATGTGGCC
The DNA here is from genome assembly GCA_964537355.1 of uncultured Pirellulales bacterium. Taxonomy (GTDB): domain Bacteria; phylum Planctomycetota; class Phycisphaerae; order Sedimentisphaerales; family Anaerobacaceae; genus NIOZ-UU13. The sequence goes on from CAZIAN010000110.1 coordinate 5,767, forward strand.
AAAGCAATAACGCGGCCCTGATCCCCGACGGCGCAGTAGAAGTGGTAAACAATTCCTTTGTGTTTGATAATCCAGGGCTTGTGGGCGTATTGTTGATCCCAAGCTTCAGAGGGCGCAACCAAATCAGGTCCGACCCATTTGGTCCAGTGAACCAAATCATAAGAGCAGGCGAAGGTATCGAATGCCTTTGGCCTCCAGAACGCACCAAAATAAAACATCACCCAAATATTTCCGATGCGTGTAATCTGCGGGTCTCCTGAGATTCCTTTGCCGTTGTCGATCACCGGTTCTTTACCGTAGCGAAGCCAGTTTGTCATATCCTTTGACACGGCCATGCCGATACGCTCATAGCCTTTGTTGGGTTTTCCGTTATAGAACATTACGAAGGGGTAGCCCAGTGTTTTGTTCTTATCGTAGATGATGTGACTTTTATATTGAGTAAGTTTCTCGAAATCTCGCACATCAGGCTGATCTCTTGATAGCACCGGCTCATTCAAACGGTTCCACTCAACGGGTTTTGCAGGATTGGTTGTCCAGGCGATGCCGATAGATAGAGGATCAGTCTCATACCCTTTCAAAGCACCCCCTATATAGGAAAGCCAATATTTATCATTGTACTTCTGCAATTCGTAGGAGCCGCCCCATACAAAATCCTGAAGGGCGATATACCCGGCGGCCTGCATCCCATCCCATCTGCCCGGTTGAAAACTGAGGATTTTTCCTATGGGTTTCCAGGTAATAAGGTCGGTGCTCAGAGCTATTGCCGTTTCATATCCAGTACCGTTAAAAATGATATACATCATATACCAACTGTCTCCAAAGCGAAACACGCTTGGACAGTCAACTTTTGAATTGTTATCTCCTTTTAGAATGACTCCATATTTATACGGAGTTTTAATGTCTTCGTAGATACGCTCCATAACATGTAAATTTACAATCTTTTGTATTGACCGGAAAGGTACGACTTTGCTAGTATCATCGTCACGGGCGGGGAGCTGCAGGGGCAGTGTGAAAACACACAAAAACAAAAAGAAGGCTTTGGCTTTATTCATTAAAATGCTCCTCTAAAATCAGGTTAAAACTCAACTAATACAAATTATAATCACATATACTCTGGAAAACAACCGGCTATGTAATGATGATTGACAAGATTTGCGGAGAGGTATTTCATGGTTTTTTTCTTGCCGCAAGATTGATTATGATATAAGCTCCTGTTATTCAATTCACGGCTATATAACATCGTAGGAGTGCTGGATATGAATAAAATTCGCAATTTATTATGCTCTGGAGGCTCTTATGGATTATACATGTTATGACATTGCACAAATGATAGACCACTCACTGCTGCGGCCTGAACTGACCGAAGAAGATGTTCGTAAAGGCTGTGAGATTGCGAAGAAGTATAAAGTTGCCACCGTCTGCTGCCGTCCATCCGAAGTCGTTTTAGTAAAACAGTTACTGCAGGGTTCAGATGTTAAGACAACAACAGTCGTAGGTTTCCCGCATGGGTATAATAAAACAGAGACGAAGATCTTCGAGGCCGAGCAGGCTATCGAGGATGGCGCAGTAGAGCTGGATATGGTAATTAATATAGGCAAGCTTCTCGATGGTGACTATGATTATGTCAAGAACGACATTCAGGCTGTTGTTGAAGTAGCCCGAAGTAATAATGTGGCGGTCAAGGTGATATTCGAGAATTTCTACCTTACCGATGAGCAAAAGAAGGTTGCCTGCCGATTATCAGAGGAGGCAGGAGCAGACTTTGTCAAGACCTCAACCGGTTTTGCTGGCAGTGGAGCGACGATAGAGGATTTGCAGCTAATGAGGGCAGAGGTTTCTGAAAAAGTGCATGTAAAGGCTGCAGGCGGTGTACGCGATCTGGAAATGGCTTTGAAAGTCAGAGAGATTGGCTGTACAAGGTTTGGTGCAACGAGGACAGAGACAATTATGGAGCAATGTTATAAGAGAAGCGAGCAGAAGTAAGCAACTATTTCACGCCCACGGATACAGAAGCTTAAATAAGCTATCAGGCCGTTGGTAGTCTCATTGATGAAAGCCATACTAAGAATATTACTCGGGAGAAGCCCATGCGAAATTTAAGAATGACAATTTTTGTTAGTTTGCTGATTTTGTCTTTAGCCGGCCAATTATGTTACGCCGAGCTAATTCAGTTGAGTGATCACGTATCGCTGATTCCCGGCCCTATCAATGGAGTGGACATTAAAAAAGATAATGCTCATTTGGTCATCTACGGCGATCCGAGTGGGGAAATTAAAAATGCTGATATGGTGTTGTTTACCCACAGTCGGCGTGATGTTGTCTGGGCTGGGCGAGAGCTTGTAGAAAACGAAGCAACTGCTGTCGTACCTGAATTGGATGTGGAAAAGTTCAATAATGTCGAGCGTTTCTGGAATGACTTTACGAGCCGCCGGTTTCACGATTACGCTCAACAGGGAACTAAAATATTGACTAAATCATTGAAGATTGGCCGAACCGTTAAGGCAGGAGAAAACTTCTCCTGGAAAGGAATACCGATTGAGGTTATCGATACACCAGGTTATACTCGGCAGGCACTTTCATATTTCATTGAGATCGATGGTCTCAAATATGCCTTCGTTGGGGACATTATCTATGGTAACGGAAAACTATTCGACCTGTATTCCCTCCAGGATGCTGTCAAGGAAGCAAATATCGGGGGCTACCATGGCTGGGCGGGTCGAATGGGCGATCTTATCAACAGTCTGCAAATAGTAGCCGCTCAAAAAGCTGACCTCCTTATCCCGGCACGAGGACCGGTCATACGCAAGCCCGCTGAGGCAATAACTCTTTTGGTAAAACGACTCCAGGCTGTATATGAGAACTACCTGTCTATCAGCGCCGGCCGGTGGTATTTTTACAAAAACTATGATGTTCTGACACGGCGAGTTCTTGGGCCCGACACCAGGGTCAACTGGATGCCCTGGGCAGAAGTGATTAAAGATAAGCCGCCAGAGTGGATTGTACCAATCAACAACTCACGGCTGATTGTATCCAAAGACCGCTCCGGATTCCTCATCGATTGCGGCAGCAGCCAGATAGTTGAAAAAGTTATTGAACTCAGAGACGCTGGAAAACTAACCGGCCTCGAAGGTCTGTTTATTACACACTATCACGATGACCATACCAACGATGTTGCCGCCTGTCTCGTCGAGTTTAACTGCCCTGTTTATGCAACAGGTCCCTCTGTCGATATTCTCAAACACCCCGAGAGATATCGTCTGCCCTGCTTGACGCCTTATCCTATTTCTGAAATAAACATCATGCCAGAGGCCCATAAGATGAGATGGAAAGAATTTACATTCACATTTTATGACTTCCCAGGCCAGACTATCTACCACGATGGGCTCCTCGTTGAGAAAGACAACGCAGAAAAAATCTTCTTCATCGGCGACTCCTTTACGCCATCAGGAATCGACGACTACTGCCTTCTCAATCGCAACTTACTACATGAGCAAATGGGCTACTTCTATTGCCTTAACCTGCTGAAAAAAATGCCCCGCGGAATATTGCTCATTAACCAGCATGTCGTCGAACCCTTCAGTTTTAGTAATAGACAAATTGACCATATGTTAGCAACTTTGACCAAACGCAAAGAACTTCTTACTGAACTCTTTCCATGGGATGAGCCCAACTATGGTATCGATGAACGATGGATACGTTTTTATCCCTATGGCCAGAAGGCAAAGCCAGGGCAAACCATTCAAGTCAGCTTAAAGGTATTCAATCATTCCAATACCTCACGTATGTTCACAGTCTCACTTAACCTTCCCGCTGGACTTGATGCAAAAACAACAACTGCTTCCGTCACCATACCTTCGAAAAATGAAAAACAGGTTGATTTCAGCATTCTAATTGGTGCATCAATTGACCCGGATACATACGTGGTTACTGCGGACGTGAAATTTAACCAATGGGACTTATCTCAATGGACCGAAGCAATTGTCGAGGTCGAATAGTGTGTTTTTTAGTGGGTATCTGAATAAATGCTAACGTAATTTCTCGTTTTTAACGGCAAAGCATTCTTTATTACCTTTTGCTATAACAGACTATTGAAGCAAATTTATTTGATTATGACTTCCTGCACACCAGCCGACCGCTTATCCTGGAGCATAATTTCAATTTTGATACTATTGGTTTTGAGCGGTTCAAAATTAACCTCATTGAAGGTGTCCTTTTCTGTGGGATAGGGACTGGTGTTTTTTACCGGCTTAAGGTTCCCTTCAGTATCGCGATAAAACACTTTCCATGATTTTGGCACAGAGCATTGCACGCGGCCGGTGTCGTCAAACCAGTAGATTTTGACACTGGAGATATTATGTTTTTCTTTCCAGTCAAACTGAATCCATTCGGTTGTGCCCTTATGGGGCCAGAAGTCCAGTTGAAGTTTCGATGAATCGGACGAGCTTTCCGGCAGTATCTGATCCTTTATCGCGTCCAGAGATACATGTACGAATGACGCTGTGGTTTTGCTTCGGTACGTCAATGTATCCGCCGGTTCCGGCCGGGCAGCTTCTGGTTTTCGGGCCGGCCAGACCGTCATCTCGCCTCGGCCGCGATGGGCCCAGGCGTAATAAGGAATGGCGGTAAATTGCTTTTCCCGGGCTGGGACAATATCGCCGTTGCTTGTGCGTTTAACCACCTGTGCTTTACCAGTAACCACCATTACACCATTTAAGAGGTCAGGCTTATATTCGGTTCTGAAATTTTCATCGTCCGGTATCATCAGATTCAATACCTTGCCGTCATTGTCAGGCCATTCAAGACAGAAAACTATCGGCCCTCGTTGAAGGGCCACCTTGTTCTCATCTGCTTTGACGTTTGGATGGGCGATAACCCGTCGGACGGGCATAGGCAGATTCAACTCGATAGTGTCGCCTTTTTGCCATTTGCGCTCGATGCGGGCAAAGCCTCTCTGGGTTCTAATGGCTGCTCGCTTTCCATTAACCTTTAGCGCAATCTCCTCATACATTGTTTTCTGGAATTTATATAAATCGCTCGGTACGGGCCGATTCTGAGCCCAGCCTGGGATACGAACATAAATAGCAAACGTGTCGCTTTTTTCCGGCTCGATATTGATGTTAATTATACCATTCCACGGATACTGTGTTTGTTGTGTCAGTTTAACTTTATTGTTTATGGTCTCAATTGTGGTCTCGCCGCTGATAAATAAGTTCACATACACGTCATTGTCTTTATAGGCATATGTGTAACCCGGCACCGAGGGAATAAAACGGGCGACATTCGAAGGACAGCATGCACAGCCAAACCACGGACTTCGAGCATGCTGACCGATGGATTGCAGAGGATTAGGATAAAAGAAAAGATCACCCTTCATCGAAATTCCAGATAAAGCGGCATTGTAGAGCACTCGTTCGAGAACATCGATGTACATGGCGTCATTATGCATTAAAAACATTCGATGGTTCCAGAGAATATTGGCTATCGAGGCACAAGTCTCACAATAGGCAGTCATATTCGGCAGCTCATAAGATGAGCCGAAACCCTCATTTCCGCCGGCTGCTCCAATACCGCCGGTTATATATAACTTAGTTCCGACGACGTCTTTCCAGATTGCATCAATCGCTTCGACATATTCCATGTTCCCGGTCAGTGCCGCGACATCCGCCATACCCGTGTATAGATAAGCGGCACGCACTGAATGGCCCAGAGCCCTGGTTTGCTCAGTGACCGGCTTGTGGTCCTGGCTGTACTGGCCATAAAGTCCGCCGTTACCATTCGGTCCTCGATTACCTTTGCGTCCCCGCTGGTCAAGGAAGAACTTGGCCTGTTCCAGGTACTTCTCGTTACCGGTCGTACGATACAACTTACATAGCCCAATTTCGATTTCCTCATGACCCGGCGGGTCGGTTCGCTTATTCGTGTTAAAAGTATCGCAGATTAAGTCCGCATTTTGCATAGCGATATTTAAGAATGATTTATCACCGGTAACCTGATAGTGAGCTACAGCGGCTTCGTACATGTGCCCAACGCAGTATTGCTCGTGAATGCTCTGAATGTTGGACCAGAGTTTTTCGGGCTGACGCTCGGGCACTGAGTAAAAAGTAAATAGATATCCGTCTTCCCACTGGGCGGCATTCATGATCGTAATCAGTTTATCCAGGTATAACCGCATCATCGTCTCGGGATAGACTCGAAGTGAATACGCG
>CAZIAN010000111.1:0-9724 GCA_964537355.1 uncultured Pirellulales bacterium
CCAAATTTTGCCGATTTCGACGGAGACGGTGACCTGGACCTGATATGTGGTGAGTTCGTTGACAAATTCACATGGTTCGAAAATATAGGAACGCGAAAGCATCCGAGATATGCCGCAGGTAAATACCTGACCTATAAGCATAATCCGCTTCAGATGGATTTGTGTATGATTGTGCCGGTAGCGCTGGACTGGGACAAGGATGGAGATGTGGACCTGATCGTAGGCCAGGAAGACGGGCGTGTGGCTTTAGTGGAAAATACTGGCAAAGTAATTGATAATACGCCTGAGTTTTTGCCGCCTCGTTTTTTCCGACAACAGGCAGACGATGTCAAATTCGGTGTACTTGTTACACCGTATAGTTTTGATTGGGACAACGACGGAGACGAAGATTTGATTTGCGGCAACAGCGGAGGTTACGTCGGATTTATCGAAAACCTTGACGGAGCGAATCCGCCAAAATGGGCCGCTCCGGTATATCTAAAGGCCGATGGCAAAATCATCCGCATTATTGCCGGCCCGAACGGCTCAATCCAGGGACCCTGCGAAACCAAATGGGGCTATACGACACTGAATGTTGCGGACTGGAACCATGACGGCCTGCCGGATATTATCATCAATTCCATTTGGGGAAAAGTCCTCTGGTACAGAAACATCGGGACCCGGCAAAAACCTAAACTGACGGCGGCACAATCCATTGAAGTGGAGTGGCCCGGCAAGCCTCCTAAACCGGCATGGAACTGGTGGCAGCCGGATGGCAAAAGCCTCGCTACCCAGTGGCGAACCACCCCGGTTGTTATCGATTATGACTCAGATGGCTTGAACGATTTGATAATGCTGGACCATGAGGGATACCTGGCTCTGTTTCAACGTACCGAAAGAGACAAGAAACTAATCCTGCTGCCGGGCAGGCGTTTGTTTGCCTGCGAAGATTTCTCAGCATTTGATTCGACACAACGACCCAAAAATAAAACCGGCGGCTTGCTGAGAATGAATGACGGCGTTGCAGGCAGGAGCGGCCGGCGAAAGTTTTGTTTTGCAGACTGGGACCTTGACGGACGAGTGGACCTGCTGGTGAATAGTCGAAATATTAACTTTCTGAAAAATATTTCTACAAATCAAAACAAGCATTTTTTCATAGATCAGGGAACGGTTGATAATCGCATCCTGGCCGGCCATACAACCAGCCCAACCGTTGTGGACTGGGACAAAGATGATACCCCTGATCTTTTAGTGGGTGCCGAAGACGGATTCTTTTATTATATGAAGAATCCACATCACAAGATTAAACAATAAAATGATGTCTTTTGCTCGAAAAGGAAAACAGGCAATGAATATCGTTGTATTAGACGGCTACACACTAAACCCGGGAGATTTATCATGGAAAAACCTGGAGTCCCTGGGCCCGTGTACAGTGTATGACCGTTCAGCCCCAGAAGAAGTGGTGCCGCGTGCCAAAGATGCCGATATCATATTAACGAACAAAACAGTATTATCTTCTGATACAATTAAACAGCTTCCAAAGCTTAAATATATCGGGGTGCTGGCCACTGGTTATAACATAGTAGATACTGAAGCAGCTCGCGATATAGATATCCCGGTAACCAATGTCCCAACATACAGTACACAATCAGTATCGCAAATAGTCTTTGCTCATCTTCTGAATCTCGCGCATCACACCGCTCACCATGCTCAAACAGTAAGGTCCGGACGTTGGACTTCCAGTCCTGATTTCTGCTATTGGGACACGCCTTTGATTGAATTAGCAGGACTGACTATGGGTATAATCGGCTTTGGAAGAATAGGCCGGACTACCGCAAAGCTGGCCCTTGCTTTCGGAATGAATGTCATCTTTTATGATATCGTCAAACCATCAAGTATTCCCGAAGGATGCCAACCCGTAGGGATGGATGATATTTTTCGAACAAGTGACGTCATCAGCCTGCACTGCCCACTTACATCTGATACAAAAAAAATAATCAACACCGAGCGTCTGGAGCTGATGAAAAAGACCGCTTTTCTGATTAACACCAGTCGCGGGCCTTTGGTAGATGAGCAGGCCTTGGCTGATGCATTGAATAACGAGACGATTGCAGGTGCCGCCTTGGATGTGCTGTCAGAGGAGCCGCCCGGTGAGAATAACCCGCTTTTGACAGCAAGGAACTGCTATATCACTCCGCACATCGCCTGGGCAACTTATGCGGCTCGGAAAAGACTTCTTCAAGTAGCCGTCGATAATGTGGCTTCATTCCTTGCCTGCAAACCTCAGAACGTGGTTAATGGGGTAAAAATAAAAGATCTCAGATAATGTTCTTATAACCAGCTTCTAAGACCGGACCGGATATCCGCAGGCCAAAATTATTCCGGACGAAACCAAATGAATGATATAACCGGTAGTTTCGGAAAAGTGAATTATGTCGTTGTAGGGGTCTATCTGGCTGTATTAGTTGCCATGGGTCTCTACTTCGCCAGGCGGGAAAAAACGACCGATGATTTCTTTTTAGCCGGCAGGCGAATTCCATGGTGGGCGGCGGGCCTTAGTATTTTCGGCACCCAATTAAGCGCAATCACTTACCTGGCTATGCCAGCAAGAGCCTATGCCACCGACTGGGCGCTGTTGATATTGAATATCGGTATATTTGTGATAGCCCCTTTTGTTATTTACTTATATCTGCCTTTCTTCCGGCGGCTAAATATCACGACGGCATACGAGTATCTCGAAAAGCGTTTTCACGTAAGCATCCGAATATTCGGCAGTCTGTCGTTTGTGGCATTTCAATTGGGACGAATGGGAATCGTTGTCCTGCTGCCGGCCCTGGCCCTTTCAGCCGTAACAGGTTTGAATGTCTTTGTGTGCATTGCCCTGATGGGTATTTTGAGCACAGTCTATACTGTCCTTGGTGGCATCGAAGCCGTAATCTGGACGGACGTGGTACAGGCATTCGTCCTGATAGGCGGAGCTTTCGTCGCGCTGGGAATTATCATCGGCGATCTGGACGGAGGTTTTGGCCAATTTGTCTCCGTCGCAGCCGAAAACGGAAAGTTCAATCTCGCACATCTAAACTGGGACTGGACCTCGGATGCTCTAATCGTAGTTATCATCGGTGCCGTCTTCACTAATTCTCTTGTGCCGTACACAACCGATCAGGCTGTCATCCAGCGTTACCTGACAACGCCGAATGAGAGACAGGCGGCCAAAGCTATCTGGCTTAACGCCTTTCTGGCCATCTTCGCCGGCGCACTGTTCTTGTTGGTCGGTACGGGATTATTTGTATTCTACGAAGCCAATCCGCAGTGTTTGGTTCCCCTCGAAAAGACCGACCAGATATTCGCCTTGTTCATCGCCAGGCAGATGCCGGACGGCTTAGCCGGGCTTGTAATTGCCGGGGTATTCGCAGCCGCCATGTCAACAATCGACAGCAGCATGCACTCGATTTCAACTGTGGTAACGACAGACTTTGTTCGACGATTTGTCCCACAACTAACTGAAAATAAATATCTTCTTTTTGCAAGATGCCTGACTATAGCACTCGGTATATCCGGCACAGCAACTGCCATGCTTCTGGCCCGTATTGAAATCAAATATCTCTGGGACTTTTTCCTGGGAATAATGGGCCTGCTCGGAGGAACACTTGCCGGTTTGTTTATGCTCGGCATCTTCACGCGAAGGGTCGCTACCGCTCACGCCTGGATTGGGGCTGTTGCAAGTATAGGCATGCTGCTGTATGTAAAATTGGCCACTGAGCTTAACAGCCTGTTATACGGCGCTATCGGCGCGATAACCTGTTTCGGTGTTGCGTTTCTTGCCGGTATTATAATGCCGGCAAGGACAGAATATCGAGCCGGTTTAAATATCTATAACATCCCAAAAGCTACTACTCTAAAGATGAATTCAACGTCCAGTAAGCAATAATCGAACAGCTAATTGAAATACTCTTTGGCAATCATCTCGACAGCCTGCCCGACAGCTTTGCTTACAGGTTCCGAAAGCCCCGGATTGACACTGTCACATGCTCCGGCCACCTGGCAGGCGACTACGACGACTTCTATACCGCAAAGGTCACGAAGCTCACGTAGCAAATTCGATGTGGGTACCTGGTGCAGGGAAAAGTCGTCGAGCTTGACCTTTGGGTAAGAATCGATGTCCATGTTGAAAAGTTCTCCCGGTTCGAGGCCGCAATCCATCGCATCTATAATGACGATTTTTGACGGCTTCTTGTCGGCAAGTATGGTATCAAAGAGTATCTCTCGAACTGAAGTCCCTGTATCAAGAACACAGACATCGGAGGGAATTGTGAAGTCCCGCTGGAGCTGCTGAGCAACGGCAGGTCCAAATCCGTCATCCTCAAGCAATACATTGCCGCATCCCAGTATAAGAATAGATTTATCGTACCATTCCGGTCCCATATACCACCCTTCTCAGTCATTCGCGCTGTTCGCACTTAAAAGCTTAGCCACTTTTTCCCGTAAAACATCAAAATCAACAGGTTTTTCCAGAAATTCAGTTACCGGCATCCAACTGTCGTCGATATCCTTCGAGCCAAAGCCGAGCGGGAATTTTGTGTTGATAGCAGTCAGCATCAGGATTGGAATATTCTTGAGCTTTCCGCTTTTGGTGCGCATGGAGCGTGCCAGTTCAAACCCGGCAGAGGCGTTTTCGGGAAACATAACATCCAAAATCGCCAAATCCGGAGGTTTGCTTTCCATACTTTTCACCGCACTTTCAATGTCCAGTTCAACCCGCACCTCATATCCTTCTGTACGCAGGACCGTTGCTATAGTACTGGCGAAATCTTCGTCATCATCAACAATCAAGAGATAGGCCATTTTGTTTCTCCTTTCATATTATCACCCGGACTTCCGTTCGGGACCGGGAATTTAAGCTCAAACTTTGTTCCTGAACCGAAACGGCTTTCCACTCTGATGCGGATGCCGTACAATTCGGCTACGTTTTTAACAATAGCCAAACCCAGCCCGGAAGACTCTTTGTTATGCTGCACGGCCTCATTGGTTCGGTAATGCTCCTCAAAAATATGAGGAAGTTTATCCGCTTGTATGCCTATTCCATTGTCGGCAATAGTAACAACAGGCTCCGAATCCGGACCTTTATAACAGCAGACATGTACCTGTCCGTTTCTATGGGAATATATTACTGCATTGGACAGGAGATTGACAAACAACATTTTAAAGTGATCTTCAGTGCCCATCATGGCTACCGGCCGAACATTTACTTTGAAAGTCACGCCGTGTTCACGAGCTATCGGGTCAACCTGAGATTTGCACCATAATAATAATTCCGTTAAAACTATCCTGGTCTGGGGAAGAGACTGTTGGCTGGTTGAGCTTAGATTTGCCAACTGGAGCATTTCCTGGATTTCCGTAGTCAGTCGCCGGGACCTCGACGTTATCCTTTGTACCACCTGCACCGCTTCGTCCGGGATATCACCGCAATATCCCTGCAGCAGGAGCTGCGCATTGGAATAGATCGCCGCAAAAGGGGCTTTTAGCTGATGGGTTGTGGCAAGCATATGCCGGGCTCGCTCCTCTTGGGCAGCAACCAGGCGGAGATTGGTCTCAGTAAGTTCGAAATCTCTTCGGCGCACCATTGAAGATAAATAGGATGCAAGATACCACACGACCAGCCATATTCCGATAGCGAAAAGGAAGTTTACAGTCAATGTTGCCAATACCGGCGAATGATTCTGTTCATGGAACGACTCGTTGAAAATACTCATCGAAGGCAGTATCTTCAGTACATATTCTGCGGTAATACACGCGGCAAACATGACGATTGCCATGATAGTCACAATCAAACTCTGCCTGCGCGAGAAGAATACACAAGATAAGACGATATGAAAAAGATACGTAAACGCTATATTCGTCTCAAGGCTGCCGATAAAGTAAACGACCCCGGTGAGGATAACCAAATCCACAATAATCTGACCCCACAGGTTAAAAATGATTTTGGAAGGAAAGGTCCTGGCCCGTGCAAGAAACAGAAAAACAAGATTGAACAATGTCAAAATCCCGGCCATTACAAAGGGCCACGTTCCCGGAGAACGTATTTCGAAGTAGCCAATAGAACGTGGAAACAGACCCAGTACACCGTAGCAGACAAGAGTTGCAATCACCAGCCATCTGACCCGGCAGAACCACAATGCATTACGTATAAGCAGAGGTTCCGGCAGAGACCTTTCCGAGCCTGTGATCTCAACACCAACGGGCAACTCCTGTGGAAGCGGCAGCTCATATACAGCCGGCTGAATACTCTCATTTGAAGCCATTAGAAACAGTCTTTGTCTTTAAGTCTCCATCTTCTCAGTTATTGAGCTGTATCCTTCGCTCAGAGTCGATTAAATCGCTAAGGTATCCAGCGCGCACACTGAGTAATATCCCAAAATCCTTTTCAGAGATTTTAGACTACAACTATCTCCCCACTATAGCATCAATATATTCATCCGGCAAGTCGTTTTAGAAGGCCAAAGCAATCTCAATATCAGACTGCTTTAAGGCCTTGTCAACTTACCAATTTGCAATAGTGTCGATTACTTTACCACGAGCATCCCGAATCTCAAGCTTCACAGCAATACTGCCATCCAGTTTGTGCGTTGCGCAGGAAAGGCACGGATCGTAGGCCCTTATGGCCATTTCGACCGTGTTGAGGATTCCCTGGTCGTATTTTCCGTCTTTAATCAGTGCTTTCGCCGTCTGCTTAACGGACATGTTGATTGGCGCATTGTTGTGGGTAGTACCGACAATCAGATTGACGTTGGTAATCAGTCCATTCTCATCGGTCTCATAATCGTGGATCAAAGTTCCTCTGGGTGCTTCAACAGAACCCACACCTCGGGCCGCCCGTGGAGTGACCGGCACTCGGATATCTTTACTGGTAATTTCGGGATCCTTGATAAGTTCGACGGCTTTTTCTGCACTATAGAGCAGTTCAATAAGTCTTGCCCAGTTATACAGCAGTGTAGGCTGGGCCGGCCTGCCGAACTTCTCCCGGAATTCCTCAAGCTCTTTCTGGGCCAGAGGGGTGCTGATCCTGTCGCAAACATTCATGCGGGCAAGCGAATTTGTCCTGTATATCGCCGAGGGACTATCAAGGTCCATTGAAAATTCGCCCCAATTTTTCGCATACGGGAACTTCAGATATGACCAGGGTTCGATGTGCTCAGCAATGTGGTCCGTATAATCGCTATACTCGAATTCTTCATACGAGCCGTCAGGTTTCATCAATCGAGCCTTGCCATCGTACATATCCATCGTTCCGTCGTCGGTGACTGTACCAAGAAAGCCTGTCTCGATAATGCCCACTGTGTTAATGGCATCCAGATATTTCGGGAATAAGTTCTCCTTTGAGAATGCTATCGCAAACTTGGCAAATTCGAGGACCTCAGCAGCCATGGGAATAAGCTTTTGTCGTTCGTCCTCAGTCAGAGGCTTGCTAAATCCACCGGCTACGGCGGTCACAGGGTGAATACTTTTTCCAGAAACAATATTGAGCATTTGTGCGCCAAGATGCCTATTGCGAATAACCTTCCTGCCGAGTTCTGGATTTGCCTGGGCTATACCAATAACGTTCCTTACAGAATAGTCGCTGTCCGGCCCCATAACGAAATCCGGCCCGGCAAGGATAAAGAAATGAAGTATATGCTCTTCCGTATAAGCGATGGCGTTGCATAATTGACGAAGTTTCGTGCCGGCAGGCGGCGGCGTTACACCAAATACCGCATCATTGGTTTTAGCCGAAGCTAAATGATGTGACCATGGACATACGCCGCAAATACTTGTTACGATACGCGGCAGTTCCTCTACAGGCCTTCCAACACAGAACTTTTCAAAACCTCGAAGTTCCACCACGTTAACAAAAGTATCGGCCACATTACCACTGTCATCAAGGTTTATGGTAATCTTGGCATGCCCCTCTAATCTCGTTACCGGAGCAATTGTAATTGTTTTCATAAATTTTTACCTCCTTACTTTTTTGGACGCACAGGCAACGGCCTGAGTCTGTTTTGAGCACCGATATACCTGTTCAGCAGTGCGCGTCTGTCGGGAACCTGTTTGGCATCCAGCCCTATTGATGAAATCGCGGTCATCATGTCAACCAAAGGATTTGCGCCTTTACGAATCGGACCGAAGCATCCGCGGCAAGGCATATTCCCTTTGATACAACGCGGGACTGTTACACCGTCACCGTTTCCTTCTTTATTCCCACAGCCCGCCAGGGTAACAGGCCCCAGACATAAATAGCCCTGCTCCATAAAGCACCTGGTCTGGTCCCAGGGTTTGCTTTGATCGAAGTCCACCGAATCAAGTGTTCTTTTAATCTGGCCGCCGGCAGCCTTCTTTTCCCGCTTCGTCGGACACTCGTCGCAAACACTTCTTTCTTCAAGCTTGAACTCCTTGCCTTCTAAAAGCGCCGTGAGGGCCTTGACAATAATGTCAGGATTTGTAGGACAACCTGGAATATATACATCCACAGGCACAACCTCATCTACAGCGTAAACCTTGTCCAACAGAGGAGGAAGATTCTCATTAGGTGTATCAGCGGCATCCGTAGTTTTACCATCTCTGTAAACCTCGTCATACAGGGATTCAAGAGAAGACATGTTCGCCATGGCGGGAATTCCGCCATAGCATGCACATGAGCCCAGGGCAATGAGGGTTTTGCACTTTTTCCTCATTTCCTCGGTAACATGCTTCTCCTTCTCGTTCCGTACACCTCCTGAGATTATCCCCACATCCGCTTCGGGGATTTCCATCTCATCCTTTTCCCCTGTTTGACCAAAATACTTATGATCCATCAATACAGGCATGTGGACAAAATTGAGCTCGGGCAGCAGGTCAAGCAGCGGCTCGCCTATGTCCAGTATTGTGACCTCACATCCTCCACAGATGTTCAGCCATTCTTCTGCTACTTTTACAGGCACGATAGTACCTCCTTTCTCAAGAGATTTAAAACATTCGATAAAATCTCATTATCAATTTGTGCCGCGTCATTCCATTCATAAAATAACGGGCGTCTAAGGTTTCACTTATATCAATACGCTTCCTAACAGAAGACTTTTACATTCGCATTCAGTTTTTGCTTTTTTTGGCAAGCTGCTGCTCAACCTTCTCCAGAAGAACGTGCGGCTCAATGCCTTTCTCTATATATTCATCAACCGGCAGGAACTTGGAATGCTTACTTTCACCGGGAAAATTAAATCCGGTCTGCTCAGACATGGATGTTACCATTAATATAGGCATCTGGTCAAACCGGGGGTCCTTCCTTATCTTCCTTGCACAAACGAATCCCTCTGCACCTTTTCCCATCATAACATCCAGGATGAGAGCATCCGGTATTTCCTCCTCCAGTTTGGTAAATCCCTCTTCCGGGTCGTATGCGAATCGAACATTGTACTGCTTTGTCTCGAGGATCGCTTTAGTAACCATCACGAAATCCGGATCGTCATCGATAATCAATATATTTGGAGTACTCATGTTTTCTCCTTTCGTAACGACTTTTGTTACGGTAGTTTCCTTCTGAGACACCGGCCTACACCGGCCGTACTCGGTTTTATTCCACCACAACCTCAGTGACAACCCGTCGTGTGTAAAGAAATACCTTCCCGTCCTCGCGACAGGTTTGAACCAGGAAGCCCTTTTCGGCGTATCCCTTCTCTACTGAGCCGGCTTTTTCTTCGTCGTCGTACTCAAGGCCATCCCACATAAATTTTTT
>CAZIAN010000111.1:9824-11928 GCA_964537355.1 uncultured Pirellulales bacterium
CGAACAAATATTCTCAAACCTTGTACATACTGGGACCCAGCGCACGAACAGTTTCGGTCATTTCCCGGATCACCTCGGCAAACCTGGGCCCCTCAGATGCGGAAACCCATTCGAGTCTGAATCGTTCAGGCTCTATGCCGAAATCTTCCAACATAAGCTCTATTGCTTCCTTTCGGTTCTCAGCTTTAACATTACCGTCAAGGTAGTGACAGTCTCCGATATGACAGCCGCAAATCAAAACCCCATCTGCACCTTTTGTTAAAGCATCTATGACCAGGTTCGGGTGCACCATTCCCGAGCACATAACTCGTATAATCCGGAGGTTAGGAGGATACTGATACCGGGAGACTCCGGCCAGATCGGCCCCTGCATATGAGCACCAGTTGCAACAAAAACCAACAATTACCGGTTCAAACGTTTCTTCGTCTGCCATATTAAACAAACTCCTCTATTAGCCTGTTTCCAGCGCGGCTTCAACCATTGCACTTAATTGCTCAAGCCTGAAACTGCGAATAAATACTCCTTTTTTCGGACACGTAGCCTGACACACACCACAGCCTTTGCACAATGCCGCATCTCTTTCGACGGTTTTCTTAATATCACCCTTGAGCATATATTCAATCAGCGTCAATGCGTTATAAGGGCACGGATCGATGCAATATGCACAACCATCACAGTTATCGTCCACGATTTCTGAAATATTAGCGTCCAGCTCGATTTCGTCTTTGGACAGGATAGTTGCGGCACGGCCTGCAGCGGCATCCGCCTGGGCGATGCTTTCTTCGATTGATTTGGGGCAGTGCGCCAGCCCGCACATGAAAACACCGTCGGTGGCAAAATCGACCGGTTTGAGCTTCATGTGCGCCTCTAAGAAGAACTTGTCCTGATTGAGTGACAACTTGTATAATTTACCGACTTCACTAAGGGTCTCACCCGGAACTATCCCGGCAGCAAGCACAACCAAATCAGAGTTTATCGTAACGGGTGCATTGAGAATGGGGTCAAAACAGGAAACTGAGAAGCTGCCATTATTGGCTGAGACCTCAGGTTTCTTGTCTTCTTCATAGCGGATGAAGCGTACGCCTATACGTCTTGCCTCTGTATAGTATTCTTCAAGCAGGCCGTATGTTCTTATGTCACGGTAGAGAATGTAAACATCAGTCTCAGGCTGCTTTTTCTTAATGACAATCGCATTCTTAATTGCTTCCGAGCAGCAGACGCGGCTGCAATATGGACGCTCCTCGTCTCGTGAACCAACGCATTGAATCATCACAATGGATTTGGCCTTTTTAAGCTCGGCCTTGTCCTCGGATATCCACTGCTCAAAGGTCCGCTGGGTAAGAACGCGGGGGTTTTTGCCGTAGAGATACTCGGTCGGTTCGTATTGCTCGGCTCCGGTGGCGACGATAACGACACCGTGAGAGACCTGTTTCCCATCGCCGTTATGCTGGATTGTTGACTTGAAATTACCAACCGAACCTTCAACCTCAGATATAATACTTTTCAGATGCACGTCAATATTAGGATGGGCGTTGACCTTCTCAATAGTGCTTTTAAGCTTTTGCTGTGGATCGTCGCCGCTGAGCAGGCTGTGTATATGATTAAGGTTACCGCCCAATTGCTCCTGGTTTTCAACGAGATGCACCTTAAATCCCTGATCCGCCAGATTAATTGCCGCCGTCATTCCGGCGATGCCGCCGCCGATGACCAGAGCGTCGTTATTGACCTTTAGAGTTCCCTTTTTCAAAGGTTCGAGCATTCTTGACTTGGCAACGGCTATCCTGACAAGGTCTTTTGATTTTTGAGTGGCCATTTCCGGCTGATGCATGTGAACCCAGGTACACTGGTCACGAATATTGGCCATTTCAAACAGGTATTCATTGAGCCCGGCCTCTCGACAGGTATTGCGGAATAGCGGTTCATGGGTCCTCGGACTGCACGAAGCCACTATTATGCGATTCAGGTCGTGCTCGGCGATCATTTCTTTTATATTATCCTGAGTATCGGTCGAGCACGTATATAGATTATCCGCTGCATAGACGACATTCGGCAGAGTTTTGGCATATTCGACTACGTCCGGCACATCGGCGACTCCGCCGATATT
>CAZIAN010000112.1:0-11915 GCA_964537355.1 uncultured Pirellulales bacterium
TTTTTTTGTTGAAAAGTTCTCGTTTTTTCGATGCTCGATGCTAAATGCTCGAAAAAGACAGTTGATCCGTTGAGGTGTATTTAGTCGTTGGTATCGCAGGAGGACTAGCTGATTGCAAGAATTGAGTTCTGGCATGTAATCTTTAATATGGTAAGATTGTTGCCATTAGTATTGGCTATGAACATGGCTTCGGGTTAGACCGTATTATACATAACTTTAATGATAACGATGTTACTATTTGGTGACTACAAGACTATTATTTCTTTTTTTGCCTTTTTTGGTTAAATTTACGCCATCAATATTTTTAGTTTTCAATATTTATAATAAAATAATTGCTTTCTGAGTGATTATGCAAATTCGCAGGAAAAATATTTGCAAAAATCCAAAAAATGAATCAAAATTACAGGTTCGAGGAACGCCTACCTTATAGAAGGTGATAAAAACTGGTCATACCCTAAAGTATTAAAGAAAGGAGGAATTAATATAAAACTGTAGAAAGCCAATCATTTCGGTAATTGTGTTCCTGGGAGCCGGATTGGCGCGCTCCTGATAAGAATTGACACAGAATAAAACAAAAAGGAGAATTATTATGTCCCCCCCAACTTTTGAGTTTAAAGAAGAAAGTATAGCTGAAATTTTCCGGCCTCCTTATTGGGATCCGGTGCCTCCATGGTTAAAGTTTAACGAGAACATTCTAAGGCGTTTTGCCGCCTTAGAAATTGAGTTTAAGATCAAAGAGTTAGAAATTCAGCAAGAGAAGCTGAAGCAATTCTCTGAAATGGTTGGAAAGATGTAATCGGTGAGTGGATTTGCTTGAAAAACTAATCCACTTTCTTGGTTGGTCACACATTGAACGATGAAAAAAGATTTTTCTCAACTTGACGCATTACTTATAGGCTATGAAAATCAGGAAAATATAGGGTTGCGCTCGATCTTGGCATACTTATCTGCTCAA
Organism: uncultured Pirellulales bacterium; assembly: GCA_964537355.1. Lineage (GTDB taxonomy): Bacteria > Planctomycetota > Phycisphaerae > Sedimentisphaerales > Anaerobacaceae > NIOZ-UU13. Next base: position 956 of record CAZIAN010000112.1, read on the forward strand.
GGTTACAAGACCGCGCTGGTACCATTTTTCCCAGGTCGTCATGCCGAGGTATTGGAGGCCATACGAACATTGTGCCCTCGGTTAGTTGGTTTTTCGCTGATTTTTCAATATACCCTGGACGAGTTCGGCCAATTGATACACTACCTTCGAGATAACGGCGTGAAAGCACATTTCACTTCTGGCGGCCACTTTCCAAGCCTGCGTCCTGAAGATACTTTGGAATTGCTACCGGGATTAGACAGCGTGGTGCGATTTGAAGGTGAGTTGACATTGACTGAGTTACTTGATCGTTTGGACCAACCAAATCATTGGGAGAATATTCAGAGTCTGGCCTTTCGAAATGGAGCTAAAGTGGTGCTTACACCACCCCGCCCCTTGATAGAGGACCTAGACAGCCTTCCACCTATTTACAGGGACGAACCACGGCTGGCTGGTAATGAAGTAGGTATGGCTTCAATATTGGCCAGCCGCGGATGTTTTTTCAATTGTTCATTTTGCAGTATCCGGCAGTTCTATGGCAGTGTTCCGGGAGCTTTACGTCGGACACGCTCACCTGAGGCGGTAGTAGACGAGATGAATATGTTGTTTACCGAGAATGGTATCCAACTGTTCATTTTCCAAGATGATGATTTCGCTGCTCGGACACCTGGTCAGCGGCAATGGCTACAGGCATTCCTGACAGCACTAACAAAGACAGGTCTGACGGATAAAGTCAAATGGAAGATTTCATGCCGGGTGGACGACCTAGAGCCCAAAATACTAAGAATGATGTTAGACCACGGCTTGATCGCTGTATATCTTGGAGTAGAGTCGGGCAGTGAATTAGGCTTACAAACCTTGAATAAACATGTTAGTGTTGAACAGAATCATGCGGCGATTGATTTGTTAAAACGTCATAATGTGGCATTAGCAATTGGTTTTATGTTGTTTGACCCCTCGTCGACTGTGGACACAATAAAAGAGAATCTGGATTTCTTACAGAAAGTTGGTGAGGACGGATATTTTCCAATTAACTTTTGCAAATTATTACCTTACGCTGGTACACCGATTGAAGCACAATTGCGATCTACAGGCCGATTGAAAGGAACACCCAGCCAACCAGATTATGATTTTCTAGAACCGCGATTAGATTGGTATGCTTTTTTGGTACAACGTATATTTACACGGCGCAACTTTACCTCAAGCGGTATTGTGGCGCGATTACAGCAGGTTGATTTTGACTACCATCTGATGAGGTCTTTTAAGCAGGAAGCGTATCCAAATAATTATAAAACGGTCTTGCGCCAAATCATCGCCAAGTCGAACACACAGGCCCTAAAGACACTGAATATCTTGTTGGATGCAATTTTACGAAATGATATTGATATATTGATAGATGAGGAAGAAACACTGTTGGAGTTTGCTGAGCAGGAATGGCGTTGTGAAGCTGAGATTGAAGCAGGCTTAATCAAACTACAGACAATAGCACGTGCCTTATAACATGGAATCTGGATTACCTGGGGTCCTATTCTAGCCTGGAAAAATTCATTTTTACTACGAACGGCTGCAATTTTCTCTCGCGGCGTTGTCGGCACAAAATTCATACTCGATGTAGCTTTGGCTATGCCTGTGGTGATTTTGAACCTCCGCCTTGCGAGAGCAAATTTCGCTCGTTCTCAGGACGAAAGCAGTTTTGAAACCACTTCCAGGCAAATCCTCGCTATACCGGTCGTAGTATACCCTCATTTGATGCTCGTGCTCGTCGTCATCTTTTTTGATTCGGAACTCAATGTTCCTTTGCGCATGGCCGGAACAGACGAGATCCACCACTCCTACCGTAGGATCACTTATGGTGGGCCTCATATGCTGAGTAATTGCAAGATAAAGATAAACGTGTCTTGATAGATACTCTCGTGGAGGAAATTCGAGTGTATCCATTCAAGCAATACTGCGAAGATCATCCTGCCCCAGAAGATTATAGGGCTCCTGCTGTTGTCCAAATAGAAATTATAGGTCATATTCCTATGGTAGAGAGCGCATTGTTTGGGTTATGCAAGGTAAGTGAGTGAGCTAACACCGGGGGTAAGCCCATTCGATTTATTATTTAATATTGACTATTTACGATTGTGTTTGAGGAGAGTTAAGAGAAATCAGAATTTATAATTGATTCTAATTAGTTTAGAGCGTGTAATGTATAGGATATTAAGAAAAGCAGGTAATTAAATTAAGGATATTTACCTTGACGAGACGGTGGTTAATCTGGTATAGGTAGTAATAGTAAAGCTTGTGCTTATGTGGCTGGGCATCTGTGGCTTTGAATTCATCTGAGTGAGCGCATTTCTTATATTGTTATTAATAGAGGAGGAGATATTGTGCGAGGCGCAGGGTTTCTGAGGAGAATTTTGTGCTCGTAAATGAGATTTGTACATTTCTGTTAGCAACCGGTATTTATTTTTTACGGAGGATTGTTATGTCTCGGAAATTGGTATATTTATCTTCTTTTGTTTTGTTGCTGGGCCTGGCCGGTGTAACAAGTGGTACTGAGGGCCTGAAGGGCGAGTATTATCATGCGACTATTGCAGCGAACGAATGGCAGGATCTCGTATTGACCCGCATAGATCCGATGGTGGACTTTGACTGGGGCGCCAACTCGCCGGAACCGGGGGTTGTTAATGCAGACAATTTTACGGTGCGGTGGACGGGCACGATTGAAGTGCCGAACTCCGAGACTTATACTTTCTACACCGAGGGAGACGATGGTATTAAGTTGTGGGTGAATAACGAACTGGTTATTGATACCTGGACCTGGAGCAAAACATGGCATGTCACACAACCGCCTATTGAGTTTGGCAGTGGTGACATTACCCTGACGGCCGGGCAGCAATACGAGATTAAACTGGAGCACTATGAGCACAGCGGTAATGCCAAGTGTAAGCTGTCATGGTCAACTCCAACACTGGCCCAGGAAATCATCCCGAGCCGGTATCTGTCGGTGGAGAGGCCGTACCCCCGTGATCCCGACCCGTCTGATGGTGCCATAGTTCGAGATAAATGGGTGAGGCTTGGCTGGACGCCAGGAGATTTTGCGGCTACGCACGATGTGTACTTAGGCGAGAATTTTGACGATGTAGATGCCGGCGCTGCGGATACGTTCCGGGGCAACCAGGCTGAAATCACTTTTACTATTGGCTTTCCCGGATTTCCTTATCCGGACGGCCTTGTTTCAGGCACAACATACTACTGGCGAATCGTTGAGGTCAATGATGCTCACCCGAGAAGTCCGTGGGAGAAAGGCCCTGTCTGGAGCTTTTCGGTTGCGCCCAAGACAGCTTACAGTCCCAATCCGGCTGATGGCGCCGAGTTAGTAGATACGAGTCCGGAGCTTAGCTGGGAGCCTGGTTTCAATGCAAAATTGCGTCACTTTTATTTCGGTGACAATTATGACGATGTGGATGCCGGCACTGGCGGGACGGACAAGGGTCCTATGGGACACACAATCTATTTTCCCGGCCCACTTAAATTGTCTAAGACTTATTACTGGCGGGTCGATGAGTTCGATCCCCCCAACATATATAAAGGCGACGTTTGGAGTTTTACTACTCAGGGCGCCGTCGGGAGCCCGAATCCGTCTAATGGAGCTGTAGATGTAAGGCAGACACCAATTCTTACCTGGACACCTGGAGTTTTTGGAGCATCGCACGGGATATACTTCGGTACTGATAATGAGGCCGTGAAAATTGCCGATACAAGCTCGCCAGAGTACAAAGGCAGCGGGGATATTGGCTCTGAGAGCTTTGAACCCGGACAGCTTGATTGGAATACCACCTACTATTGGCGTATCGACGAGGCCAATAATGCCAATACCGATAGTCCCTGGACAGGCCCTCTTTGGAGTTTTACGACGGCTGACTTCCTTATCGTGGATGACTTTGAGAGCTACAATGACCTTGATACCGCCGAGCCTGCAAGTAACAGGATATTCCTTGCCTGGGTAGATGGATTCGATAGTCCTGCAACGAACGGTTCTGTCGTGGGGTATGCTATTCCTCCATTTGCCGAGCAGGCTATCGTTCACAGCGGAAATCAATCAATGCCATTCGCTTACGATAATGCTGTCGGAAAATCCGAGGCGACTTTGACATTAACTTCTAATCGTGACTGGACTGTGAACGGTGTTAACACACTGACGATTTGGTTCCGAGGCAGTGCGGGTAACGCTGCTGAGAATATGTATGTTGCTCTAAACGGAAACGCTGCAGTCAATAATGACAATCCTGATGCAGCGATAAGAACTTCCTGGACACGATGGAACATCGACCTCCAGGCTTTTGCCGACCAGGGCGTGAACCTTGCCAATATAACTTCGTTTACTCTTGGTCTCGGCAACAGGAGCAATCCTGTTGCGGGCGGTTCAGGTATGATGTACTTCGATGATATTCGTCTGTATGCGCCGGTGCCGGAAGCACCGTAAGTGGCAATTAAAATTGCGTGCTTGTCTTGTAGATTTGCATCTATTAGCGATCTATAGCGGTTGATTTGCAATCAGCCACCTGGTTATTGTCATTTTTGAAATTTTCTCTTGACGAGAAGGCATCTAATTTGATATAGATAAGATTAGGAAACATGTGCTCGCGTGGCTGGACTTTGGTATCATGCCGTGGGCGCACTTCAAATATTTTTCGAACAGAGGAGGACGAATTTGTGTGAGGCATGGAGTTTTAATTGAGAACTTTGTGCTCGCAAATTAAAGTATGTTGCATTTCTGTTAGCAGTTTATAAATTACAAAAAGACAAGTAGCAGGTGTTTTGGTGTGTGGCCAAAATGTGAATAGTAATTATTTTAATTCTTTTTAAAGGAGGACTACATTATGTTTAGAAAAATGATTTGGTTATTATCTTTCGTTTTGCTCGTGGCTTTGAATAGTAATGCCCCGGCAGGTTTCCTCGAAGATTCATCCCTGGTCATATACTATTCCTTTGACAGTGTCACTGATATCGTCACGGACCAGTCCGGCAACGGCCATGACGGTGTCGTAAACGGCGATGTGACATTAGAGCCCGTTGGCAAGTACGGTGGAGCCGCAAAATTCGCAAGCACCAGTTTTCTCGATCTAGATGGCCAAAATTTCCCTGTCGAGGAAGTTCCGACAACAGCTATAACAATTGCCGCCTGGATAAAATGCGAAAATACGGGCGGAGATCACGCTATATTCAACGCCAGAGCAACAGATTCGACCTGGGTTGTCCACCCTGAGGCCCGCAGTAACGGTGAATTCAGATGGCTGCTCCGTTCTGCCGGGGGGACAACAATCTTCGACATACGCGCCGGAGTTGTAACATGGGATGAATGGCAGCATTTTGCAGGCACATACGACAAGGCATCCGGCAAGGCAACCCTATATATCAATGGAGAAATGGTCCGTGAGGAAAACGTTTCAAACCCTGCGGATATAGCCGGGGACTGGGGTCAGGGTGCTCGTGTGGGGTATAATATTGACAGCGCAAGACCTTTCACGGGGCTTATGGATGATTTCTTAATGTTCAGGCGGGCGCTATCGCTGGCCGAGGTTAAAAAACTTATGCAGGGTATTGGATCTCCGTTGGCCTTTGGCCCCACGCCGGCCGATGGTTCATTACATGAAGATACCTGGGCGAATGTCAACTGGTTTTCCGGTGATAGTGCAGCCTCGCACGATGTGTATTTCAGTGATGACTTTGATGCTGTGAATAATGGCGACGCCGAAGCATTTCAAGGTAACCAAACCTCCACGTTTGTAGTTGTCGGTTTTCCGGGATTTGCTTTTCCGGATGGTCTTATTCCGGGCACGACCTACTATTGGCGAATCGATGAGGTCAACGACACCGAACCGAACAGTCCGTGGAGGGGTCCAGTCTGGAGCTTTACGGTTCCACCCAAGACAGCATATTATCCAATCCCGGCTGATGCTACCGAGTCTGTGGCTCCGGATGCGGTGCTAAGCTGGACGGCGGGTTTCGGAGCGAAATTACACACTGTATATATCGGCGATAATTTTGACGAGGTGAGCAATGCCTCCGGTGGGGGGTCTCAGGGGGCTACAACTTATACTCCGGGCCAGCTCGAATTAGAGAAGGTTTATTACTGGCGGGTAGATGAGTTTGACGCCGTCGATACATATAAAGGTGATGTCTGGAGCTTTTCGACTCCGGGTGCGGTTGGCAGTCTAAATCCAGCTAACGGCGCCACGGATGTAAAGCAGGCACCAGCTCTCGAATGGGTAGCGGCAGATAGCGCTGCTTCACACGAGGTGTACTTAGGTACAGATAAAGATGCCTTACACAATGCCGATACAGGTTCTTCCGAGTACAAAGGCTCAATGAATCTCGGCTCCGAAAGCTATGACGCCGGTGACCTTTTGTGGGATACTACTTACTACTGGCGTGTTGATGCGGTCAAGGCCGACGGTACGGCACATAAGGGTCTTATCTGGAACTTTACGACGGCCAATTTCCTTATTGTGGATGACTTCGAGTCATACAATGACCTTAATGAAGATGAACCGGCTTCCAACAGAATATATCTTGCCTGGATAGACGGATTCGATGATCCAGCCAACGGTTCTGTTGTTGGTTATGCTAATCCTCCTTTTGCCGAGCAGAAAATTGTTCACGGTGGTTCTCAGTCGTTACCGCTTGCCTATGACAATAGTGTTGGAAACTCTGAGGCGACCATGACGCTGACTTCTCCACGTGACTGGACGGTAAATAATATTGGCATATTGACGATTTGGTTCAGAGGCGAGCCGACTAACGCTGCTGAGCGGATGTATGTTGCTCTTAATGGCAATGCAGTTGTCTCTAATGATAATCCTGCTGCAGCGCAGATATCTGCCTGGACCCAATGGGATATAGATCTGACGCGCTTTGCTGACCAGGGTGTCGATCTTGCTAATGTCAATACGATTAGCCTTGGTTTCGGAGATAAGAGCAACCCGCAGGCCGGCGGTTCAGGTATGGTGTTCTTCGATGATATACGCCTGTATCCATTGGAGCCTGAACCGGAAGGAGATCCCTCTCTTGTTATATACTATTCTTTCGATGATGTTGGTGATATTGTCGCGGACCAATCCGGCAAAGGTCATGACGGTGCTGTCGTCGGTGACGTTACAGCAGAAGCCGATGGCAAGATCGGTGGAGCTGCAAATTTCGCAGGTGGCGGTTACCTCGACCTGGACGGCCCAAGTTTTCCTGCCGAAGATATCCCGACATCCGCTATAACGCTTGCGGCCTGGATAAAAATTGCCAATACAGGCGGAGATCACGAGATATTCAATGCCAGAGCATCTGACGAAAGCTGGATTATGCACCCTGAGCCCAAGAGCAGCGGCGACATTAGATGGCTGGTTCGCTCTTATGGCGGGGCTACAATCTTCCAGATCCGTGCAGGAGTTGTAACGTGGGATGAATGGCTGCATTTTGCAGGCACATACGACAAAGATTCCGGCAAAGGTGCCCTTTATATCAACGGGGAACTGATCGAGGAGATGGACGTTGCAAGCCCTGCGGATATAGCCGGAGATTGGGATTTGGGTGCTCGTGTAGGAAAGACTATCGATGACGCAAGGCCTTTCACGGGTCTTATGGATGAGTTCCGCATGTACACGCGGGCACTGTCACAGGAGGAGATACTGGAAATTATGCAAGGTATGTGATCAACATAGACGAAGCTAAACTATTAGCTCAAGATGTTACACCAATTCGGGGCTTATACTGATTGATTTGGTATAAGCCCTTTTTTATTTATCATTGATTAATGATTATTTGATTCGAGCTTCTTCGTTTCGTTCAGTGATGACAAAAAATCGGCACGGGTGAGTTGATAACCGGTTTTCAATAATCATTTTTTAGCAGGTGGATCGGGTAAAGGTATTGGTGCTGTAAGTTTAGGACCATTGGGATTCGTACTATAATCAAACTTCAGGGTTTGGGGTAATTCACCCGGAGTTGTTGCGCTACCAAGTAATCTGTCGTGTTCTGCTAAGATAGCCGGCAAGCTGTTCCGTTCAAGAGCCCTTCTTATAGTCAGTTGGGGCTTGAGAAGCGTACTGATACATTTTTCTTCAATATCCGCCATGACAGAGGCCAGGTGACTTTTCTGGGTATCGTTCAAAATATCAGCACCCTTGACATACCTTTGTATCACATAAGAATATAACTGTGCAAAGCTTCGAGCTACAGCAGCCTTTGAAGTGGCTGATGTCGTTGATGTTGAGCCGGAAGACTGGGAAGCTGTGGGTATTTTGCTACTGAGATATTTCAGGATGGCGCTATCATAAAGTTCATACTTTACCGTCCAGTCGGCATATCTTTTAATTCTGATATCAGCTATTTGACATAGTAATTGTTCTGCTTGTGGTATCTTTACACCGGCTGCAAACTGAGCTATCAAAGCTAATATCTCAGGTGTGCTGGTATCGAGAATTTCTGTGAATTTATCTGCAAGAACGGATGCCTGATTCGAGTTTGTTTCGGTGTTTAACTGTGTTATGATGTCCGGATTGGTAAGAGAATGGACTGCCCAGTAACGGATGACCATATTCTCATTTTTCAGCATTGGGATAGTTTGGTCCGCCAGTCCGAGATCCTTCAGGCCATCAATCAGAATCAAAAGATTAATCGTTACTCCGGTTATCCTCTCCTGACGCGGCAATTTTTGAGCGTCGAGAAAGCCCTGGGCGATATATTTGCGGGCTGACTCAGAAAACTGTTGAGCGTATTGACCCTGAGTGCTCTGCCTGCTGAGGATGACGGTACGTTTCTGAGCTATGGTCGTAAAATCTCTCTCTCTGACCAGCTCCTGTATAGCCTCAGCAAGAAAATCGTCGATAATTTTTAAATCACTGTTATCGAGCACCGCCTTTTTGCGTACATTGTCAACTTCTCTGGTATTGACGGCTTTAGAGCCCGGATTCATTACCAAAATCAAAAATACGACCAAAACAGTGAAAATCACCCATTTTATCTTCATTTTGTGAACACCCTTAAAAATGCCGGCTTTGAATTAGACACTCTCCAGCTTATACTGATACCCAATATCACCCAGTTTAACTTTAAAAGCTCTGTTTGTCAAGGGAATTTGCCCCCGAAGTAAAAAGCTGTAAAAATGCCTTTGGCGGTTTGCCTTTTTCCTTATTAACTTTTTCAGTAAAAGCGGTTAAAATTGGTATGATATCGTACAAAGGTCATAAGTGAAAGACGAATAAACTATCGATGAGAAGCTATTTATCGGACAAAAAATGAGCAGGCCAGACTTTATTAAAGCTATGTTTTTGGGTCCAGCAACGAGACACGACAGATGCCCTTTTTCTGGTGAGGTGTGTCAATGACCGAATCATCCTCAAAACTTGTTCGCATCGACCCTTTTCGTTTGCATATGGAGCGCCGTGGCAGGATGGTTACTGATGCAACCATCTATGCCTCAGAAGCCATCAAACTCGAACCTGATGCGATAAGTCAGCTTTGCGATGCCGCCTCTCTGCTGCCGGCCAGGAAGGTTCTGGCTACTGCTGATATTCACGTCGGCTTTGGCATACCTATCGGGGCCGTATTGGGGCTGGAGGATGCAATTATGCCTCCCGCTGTCGGGTATGACATAAATTGCGGGATGAGGCTGTTGCGCAGTCCTTTTTCAAAAGGCGATATTGATATCGACAAAATTGCCGCCGATATAGCCCGTGATATTCCGCTTGGCGAGGGCAGGGAAAATTTGCAATTAGACAAAACCCAAATTGAGACTGTTATAAATAAAGGTGTTTCTGCTATACCGGATATTGCCCAAAGAAGCAGCCACCGGGTTTGGGAGGCTTTTGACCCGGACGAGTTCGCAGATGACATTCTAAGAATCGAAGAACATGGCCGCTTGCCTGCCGAGCCGGCTGCAGTTCCAAAAAGAGCTGTACAAAAAGGATGCAATCAGCTCGGTACGCTTGGAGGAGGAAATCACTTTATTGAGATACAATATATCCAGGAAGTCTTTGATGATAATTTGGCGAAGGGCTTCGGTCTTTTCAAAAATCAGCTCGTTGTAATGATACACTCGGGCTCGCGCAGGTTCGGCTATGAAATCGCCGATGAATATATGAATGTTGCCGCCAGGATACCGGAGAATGCAGACCGTAAAAAGATGCTTTCCTATTTGTCCACTGAGAGCAGGGCGGGTAAAAATTATATACAGGCGATGGGAGCGGCTGCCAATTTTGCATTTACCAATCGCCACATTATGGCCTTACTGGTACGACGCTGTTTTAACAGAATGTTTGGGCCCACGCCGCTGTCGCTCGTTTATGATATCGCTCACAATATGGCAAAGCTCGAAACCCATGGCGGTAAACGCCTTTGGGTCCACCGAAAGGGCGCTACTCGTGCTTTCGGCCCGAAGCAGATGAGAGACGGTATTTTTGCCCAGACCGGCCAGCCAATAATAACTCCCGGCTCAATGGGCACCGCAAGTTTTCTTCTTGTTGGAACCGGTGATTCCGAGGAGTCTTTGAATTCAGTCAATCACGGTGCCGGCAGGATTATGAGTCGAACCGCCGCCCGCGGAAAGGCCCGTAACGGCAGAATTATTACACCGGCTCAGATTAGCGATGATCAGTTCAAACGCAGTATGAAAGGTATAAAACTCATTACTGGAAATAAAAATAAAATTAAAGAGGAAGCGCCAGGTGCTTACAAAGATATAGAGGAGGTTGTTAGAATTGTCATCGAGTGCGGCTGGGCCAAAGCCGTTGCTCGAATGATACCTTTAGCTGTATTAAAAGGCTAATCCCGTAATTTCCTTATTAAGGGAACCTCTGAAAATTCATTTTTACTGCGAACGGCTGCAATTTCCTCCGGTGGCGTTGTCAGGCCAAAATTCGTCCTCGACATAGCTTTGGCTATGCCTGTGGCGATTTTGACCTTCCGCCTTGCCGGAGAAAATTTCGCTCGTTCTCGTGACAAA